>JBEAPG010000067.1:0-7606 GCA_041164545.1 Bacteroidota bacterium | reverse complement strand
ATTTTCGTTTATAACGGATGGTAGAGGAAGTAAGCTGATTTTGATAACTACGCAAAACGCACCAATTGTAGAATTAACAATAAAACCTTCAGGAAAAGATAAGCAAGTAGAGGAAGTTAATTTAAAAGACTTTATTGATATCAAAGGTTGGAAAAGTATCGGGAATAAACTATGTGGTAAAGAGTTTGCTAAAGTAAAGCTACTCCCGCCGCCTAAGGATGAAGACACGTCTAATGAACCAGAAGAAAACGAAGATGACGAGGACGAAAACATTTATAATGAAACAATTAAAGAAGAAAAAGAACTGCCAAAACTAAAGTCGGATGACGACAAAAAAGATAAATTCACCAGTGGTGACCAAATAAGTTTACTATGATAATTCCTTCTCCACCAAACCAGTTTTTACAGATAAGAAAATTGCACTTTATTCTTTGTGCTATGGTCGCACTAAGTATTATTGTCTTTTATTTTGTGCTCTACGATCCTAATAAAGTTGTCGATCAAAAAGACAGTTTTGGTCTTATTTTAGAGGTTATTGTTCCTTTATTCTCTGTTATTTCTGTTTTCTTAGGAAATTTTATGTTTAAGAAAAGCATAAAAGAGACAAATGAAAAATCAGAATTGGAAGACAAGCTTTCCATTTATCAAAAAGCAAGCTTGGTGAAATGGTCAAACGTACTTGGGTCTGTTTTTCTGGCAATTGTAGCTTATTATCTTACTTCTAGAAATAATTTCATTCTTTATGCACTTATGCTCGGAGTTTTTTTAATCTATTTAAGACCTTTAAAATCTAGAATTATCGAAGAGCTGAAGCTAAGTGATGATCATATTAAAGTGTTGAATAAAGAATGAAAACGGCCGAGGAGTTTCGCAAGAAAGCACTATCCCCTTTTTTCAATTTGTTTTTAATCCAAAAACTCCCGCTTGCATTTATTGCAGGAGTAAGATTGCAACTATTTAATAACGAGCTATGTAGCACTTCAATAAAGTTTCGATGGATAAATAAAAATCCTTTCAGGTCTCTCTATTTTGCGGCTCTGCAAATGGCTGCAGAATTATCTACAGGTCTGCTCTTATTTCAATATTTAAATAAAAAACAATCATTTAGCATGTTATTGGTATCTGTTAAATCAACATTTACTAAAAAAGCTGTTGGAAAAATTTCATTTACCTGTAACCAAGGACAAGAGGTTGAAAAATTTGTAAATTCTATAATGAGAAGTGAATCAGGAAAAACGATTCTTCTTTCTGTTTTAGCAAAAAATGAAACCTCAGAAGAAGTAGCACATTTTGAGTTTGAATGGGCTTGTAAAAAAAGATAAGGCCTGAGTGTAATCAGGCCTTAAGCTAAGGTTTGGTTAATTAATATCGGGCTACTTTATTCACCCAATGTGAGGTTTAAAGATATAAAAGTAGTATTGTAAAAATAAATTACCAAAAAAAATAAAACTATTTTGTTCAAAAATGCTTTTACATACTTGCGTATCTGAACTAAATACTATCACCTTTGCCCAAGAAGAACAAAGTGAAATTCAACTTTAAAAACCCATATTTTCTACTCGGACTCTTAGCCATAATTTGGGGTAGCTCGTTTATTCTTATGAAAGAAGGTCTAAAGGTGTTTTCTAGCTTTGAAGTTGCTTCCATGAGAATAAGTTTGGCAGGAATAGCTCTCTTTCCCTTCGTAAAATGGAAAAATGTAAAAATAAAAGCTGGTGATTTTAAGTACTTTGCCTTATCTGGTTTATTGGGTAGCGCAATTCCGGCATTTTTATTTACAGCTGCTCAAACCAGGATTTCCAGCTCATTAGCTGGTGCTTTAAACAGCCTTACTCCTATTTTCACTTTGTTTATTGGAGTCATTTTCTTAGGTGTTGCTTTTCACCGACTAAATTTTCTTGGAGTGCTCATTGGAATAATTGGCGCATTTTTCCTTATTTTTCAAAAAGGAGTAAATTTTGAGTGGACTCATGCATTACTAGCCGTGCTGGCTACTTTATTTTATGGTATAAATGTAAATATTATAAAGCACAAGCTATCATCTTACCCTTCTTTATTGGTCGCAGCATTGCCTTTAGCCATAATTTCTATAATAGGAATTATATTATTACTTTTTCTAAATCCTAAACCTGTATGGGTTGAAGTTCAAACAGTTCAATCTATTTTGGCTATCTTTATACTAGCCGTAGTTGGAACTGCTGTAAGCTTAATTTTCTTTAATCAACTAATTCAGCAGACTAGTGCTGTTTTTGCATCTTCAGTTACCTATCTCATACCAATAGTTGCAATGTTTTTGGGATTTCTTATAAATGAAACGATTACCATATATCAGATAATAGGTCTAGGATTAATATTACTTGCCATTTGGTTAATACGGATGAAAAAAGTCAGTTAAACAGATACTAATCGTAATTAGTAAAAGATGAAATTTAATTTTGATATATCTAACAGAAAATCATACAGCTATTTGGAGTATCGATCCTTAATAAATGAGCTTTTAGCACAGGGTAAAACCACAGGAACCAATCATAGTGATTCGTACATTGAATACACAAAAATGAATGTTGTACGAATGAGAAGATGGGATAAAATAGCTGTTCTCAATGAAGATTTAATTGGTGAATTGCAAAATGCAATTCCTCAGACTTGGATATTACTCACAGAAGCTTGGTGCGGCGATGCAGCTCAAAATATTCCTTGGATTGTAAAAATGGCTGAGACATCTCCACATATTTCGCTGCACCTTATACTTAGGGACGAAAATTTAGATATAATGGATGAATACCTCACAAATGGTGGTAGAAGTATTCCAAAGTTAATTGCAATTAGCAATGAAGGAAATGAATTATTTAATTGGGGATCGAGACCTGAATTTATACAAAACGAATATCTCAAATTAAAATCAATGGGGCATGAATATAGTTCAATTTCAGAAATCATACATAAAATGTACGCGAAGAATAAGGGTAAAGAATTACAAAACGAATTTCTTCAGCTCTTAAAACATTCAAAACTGTCCATAGAAGTCTAAATTGGGCAAAAGTCCGCAGGATTTATTGATAAGTTTAAGAAAATAAATTTGCCTAAACCCACATTTTAAGATTTTATTTGACGTCCTTTAAAAGTAAAGCGATACAAATGAAATTTATAGTAAATACAGACCAGCTTCTAAACAAGTTACAAAGTATAAGCGGAACCATTGTTTCTAAGCCGGTAATTCCTATTCTCGATCATTTTTTATTCGACATATCGAATGGTAGATTAACTATAACTGCCACTGATTTAGAGACTTCAATGAGTACTTCAATAGACGTACAAGCGGATGAAGATGTAAGAATTGCAGTGCCATCAAAGATGTGTCTTGATACATTAAAAGCGTTGCCAAACCAACCTGTTACCTTTACTGTAAATTCAGATAAAAATAGTGTTGAGCTTAAATCTGAGTTTGGTCGATATAAGCTAATAGGACAAAACGCAGATGATTTTCCAAAAATACCTGAGGCAACATCAGAAAATCATTTTGATATGAACTCGAGTGTTCTTTCTTCATCTATAGCACAAACCATTTTTGCAAGCGGGAATGATGAATTACGCTTAAGCCTTACAGGTGTATATGTACAGTTGTATGATAGCAATGCCGTATTTGTAGCTACGGATGCTAATAGATTGGTAAAAGTAGAACGCACTGACGTAAAGCCTGGTGTGGAAAGCAACTTTATTCTTCCTAAAAAAGCGCTAAACTTATTAAAAGCCAATTTGCCGCATGATGATACCACTGTAAATGTGGATTTTAATGATTCAAATGCATTTTTCAGTTTTGATGATATTAAGTTAATTTGTCGTCTAATTGACGAGCGTTATCCTGATTACAGAGCTGTTATTCCTACTGAAAATCCAAACAAACTCACCGTTAACAGACAAGATTTTCTTAATTCTGTAAAACGTATTAGCATCTTTGGAAACAAAACAACCAATCAGATAAATATTAAAATTACAGGAAGTGAGTTAACCATTTCTGCTGAAGATATTGACTTAAACAATGAAGCAGTAGAACGTTTGGGATGCGATTATGCAGGTGAAGATATGGAGATTGGTTTTAACTCTAAATTATTAATAGAAATGTTGCAAAACATTAATACTCCGGATATTATAATTGAGCTTAGCACACCAAATAGAGCTGGTATAATTTTACCATCAACCAATGAAGATGACGAAGACTTGCTTATGCTTATCATGCCAATGATGATAGCAAGTGCTTCATAATTTGTCACTCCAATGTAAGAAATAAAAATCTTCCTTTTTATTTCAGATAACGATTTTATATTTGAGTGACTTAATAGTCAGAAAGCCAATCGAAAGCCTCAGTACAAGGTGCTGGGGCTTTTACTTTTTACGCTTTTTAGTATGCTCAATCGGTATAATGCAGTAGCTCCATTCTATACTCTCCTTGCTCGTTTAGTCTTCGGGAATTCATTATTGGCTATACAGAAAAATGCAATTGATTACTTACCGCAATCTGGAAAGCTCTTAATTCTTGGAGGTGGAAATGGCGACATTCTAAAAGAGATTGTTTTAAGTCGACCAAAAATTGAGATCGAATATTTAGAAGCATCCGATATGATGCTAGAACAAGCAAAAAAAAATAGTACGGGTTTTCAAACCTTTCGTTTTATTCATTCTGATCAATTTATCGATTGTTCCAAAGACGTAAATGCTGTTTTTATGCCATTTATATTAGATCTATTCGATGAAGAACAAATTATAAATTCACTATATCAGTTAAAAGCGCATTTGTCCAAAAAGCATTTGCTAATAGTAGCAGATTTTGATCTAAACAATTTTAAAGTCAGTTATTGGAATAAACTTAAAGTGAAGATGTCTATTTTATTTTCAGAATTACTACATCTCATCAACTAAACTATTTACCAAATGTCTTTGAGGCTACTGTAAATTCAGGATATAAACACTTATATACTAACGAGTTGCAAAACGGATTTTTATGTTTTCAAGTTTTTAGCAGCAAATAATACTATCTAGCATTGGTTTTGAGTTTTATACCTTGAAGAAAGGAGGTATAATTATGAAAGCAGTAAAGTATATAGTTGTATTGGTACTTACGTTTTTTATAGCAAATACACGTGCGGGTTCTTCAATTAGCCAGAATGTAGATTTTTATGGCCATCCATTGCACGTTTCATTTGATCAAGACTTAAAAAATGTAAATCTTTTACCACTCGATCAAAATGAAATATCATCCAAGCTTAAATACTTTAGAAATGCCAATCTTGCACAGAGTATTTTCTTTATAGATAACTATAAACAAATTTATGATCTAGATGATGCTGGTGTTGTTTTGTTAACTGATAAGGTTGCTTCAAAAATTTCTAATTCAAACAACAGTAATTCACAGGTATTTATTAAATATCTATTACTAAAAAAACTAGGCTACGATGTTATTCTCACCAGAACAGATGGAAAAAAGCTCAATTGCTTAGGTAATATTAGCTTTACTCCTGGCCGATATATCTATATAAACTATGCTAACAAAAGGTATGTGGACTTAGATTTTAAAAACAGGAAAAACTACAGTAAACATTTAATTATAATAGACCAAGATAAGACATACAAAACAATAGCTCGTAATACTTTAAAATCACCAAAGATTGATGCTAATGTAACCTCTCGACATATTTCATTTCAATTTGGTACTTCAACTTACGAAATTGATGCCCAATCAAATGCATCTGTAACCGCATTTCTTGGCGACTTACCTATGTTTGAAGTAGGACGCGAATTCACTTCTTTATCTATGTCAAGAGAAATGAACCAAAGCGTCATGCCATACTTAAGGGAACGAGTAAAAGGGATGAGCAAAGTGGAGGCTAGTAAGTTTCTTCTAGCTTTTGTGCAACAGGTAGTTCCATATGGAAGCGATTACGCTAAGTATGGAGAAGAGCGTTTTTACTATCCCGAAGAAACCATAATGGCCCGTGATGCAGACTGTGAGGATAAAGCCATTTTACTTGCATATTTGGCGAAGCGTATTTTAGGAATAAACAGCGTCGGACTATATTTCGAAAATGATCAACACCTTAGTCTAGCCCTAGAAATTCCAGAATATAATCCGTCCATCGGATTTCAATACAAAGGAAAAAACTACGTTTCTTGCGAACCAACAGGACGCTACCCACACTTAGGAATTTCCCAGTTTTCTTTGTCTAGGGTTACTCAAGTAATTAATTTATAAAGCTTTGGCAGAACCACAACTAAACGCAATTCTTAAAAAACGAACTAATCTACCTTGTAGGTTAATTTCATTGTAATAGATGCCGTTTTGTTCTTGTCTGCTGTATTAAAGGTTCCTCCCCAGCTATAGTCCTCATTTGAATTTTGACCTGTAATTTGAAAAATACCCATATTTGCTTCTAATACTTTGCCTAGTTTAGCGCCACTTTTCGAAGCTATTTGCTCAGCTCTTTTCTTAGCATCTTCGGTTGCTTGAGAAATTAGGTCCAATTTCACATCAGACAATTTAGTGTAATAGTACCGTGGAGGTTGGGAATAAAATTTAACACCATCATTCAGTAATTCAGTTACTTCTCTTGCTATTTTTTCAATATTAGCAACGTCCGTTGATTCAACTTTTACATTTTGTGATAATCTATACCCAGTAAAAACTTGGCCAATGTATCTTCCATCGCTTGTGTAGTCGCTCCTGCTTTCATTTATGGTTTCTACGGCAGCGAATATGATGCTGCTATCTGCAACTCCTTTTTTGGTCAAGTACCTTTTTATGACATCTTTGGTTTTTTCCAGATTTGTATAGGCTTCTTTTAAATCGTAGCTCGATTCTGAAAAATTACCCTCCCATACTATTAGATCCGAAACAAAATTGGTTTCTCCCAAACCTGTAGTAGTAATTGTACCGTTGCTGTTTCTATTTTTAAATGCATTTCCTAAAACCACAGCAGAAATTATTACTCCAAGAGCTATAATAGCTGCATATACTAGTTTTTTGTTATCTGTCATATCCAATTGTATTTACTTTTTTCGTGGGCCACGTGGTTGAAGCGGCCTTACCTCTAAATTAACCTGATGAAAATTATCTGGAGTTTCTGCTGCCTGAAGAATCATTTTTGCCACATCTTCTGGCATTAGCATATAATCATGAGGTTGAATAGATTCCACATTTCTGAAAAAATCCGTTTTTACACTACCAGGATAAACGCAAGTTACTTTCACATTAAAATCTCTCAGTTCTTTATACATACTCTCAGAAATGGCACGAACGGCGAACTTTGTGCCGCAATAAACCGAGACTTGAGGATATCCTTCCAAACCAGCAGTAGACGCAATATTGAAGATATGTCCATACTCATTGGACTTCATTTTTGGCACAACTTGTTTGCACGCATAAAGTGTTCCATATACGTTTGTTTCGAACATTTCGGCTATATGTTCATCGCTCGTGTCTTCTAAATAGCCAAAGTATCCCAAGCCAGCGTTATTAACTAAAACGTGTATCTCGTCACCAAAGTCATTGTAAAATGCTTGAAATGAATCACTCACATTCTTAGAATCCCTGACATTAGTTTGGTAGAAAGTA
>JBEAPG010000066.1:0-7617 GCA_041164545.1 Bacteroidota bacterium | reverse complement strand
TTAATTATGCAAACAGCCTGGTTCAAAAACTATGCAGTAAATAGGGCTACTAACTATTTAAGCGAAGAACTGGGCACAGAAGTTAGCATAGGATCAGTTGAGTTGAGCTACTTCGACCGATTGGTAGTCAATCAAGTTTGTTTGAAGGATTTGAGCAGCGATACCATGATTTACGTTGAATCATTAAAAGCTAACTACGATTTGCTCTCTTTTACCAAATCAAAAATCAGCTTTGACAAGGTGGTGCTAAATAAGGCTAAAGTATATTTGGGTTACAGAATAGATAGCACCAAGCTCAACATTCAATTTCTTATTGACTATTTTACCCCACCACCAAGCGGAAAAACACCATCCTCGCCTGTTCTATATTTCGATGAAGTAGAGCTAGTAGATTCGCGATTTCATTATTTCAATAAAAATTATAATCCACCAAAGGGTAGAAGTTTTGACGAGAACAACATGTACTTCACCCAGCTAAATGGCAAGTTACACGATTTTGAAATCATAAATGACTCCTTGTTTTTTGAAATTGATAAGCTAAGTGGACAAGAAAAATGCGGCTTGTTTATTAACGAGTTTAGCGCCAAATCCATTATAAGCAGGACTACAATGCGATTTGAAGAAATGGTGCTAAGTACCGAAAAAAGTGAGTTGAAAGACTTCTTGGAGTTTAAATATACGCGTTACGGCCAACTAGGCGCATTCATAGATTCAGTACAAATCCTGGCACAAGTAAATCAAAGTGAAATACACACCGATGATCTTGCTTATTTTGGTGAAAGCCTATTATCTATTAATGAGCTTTTTACTGCGAATGGAAAAGTAGAAGGCACCATAGCAGATATAAGTAGCCCAAACCTTGCATTTGCTATTGGCAATCACACCAAATTTGAAGGACCAATACACCTGCAAGGATTACCCAATACCGATCAGCTTTTTATAGATATTTACGCTAACAAACTGACTACTAACACCAAAAATCTTAGTAAATTAATAGAATTGGATCCAGCACCAATTGAATTTCTACGCTTGGGCAAAATGAGTTATGTTGGAAATTTTACAGGATATTTCTCCGATTTTGATGTAAAAGGAAACGTAAAAACGGATGTAGGAGATGCTTTTGCTCACTTACACTATGTACAGTTGCCCAAAAATAATGCAAAATACCAAGGTAAAATTGCAAGTGAAAATTTAGACCTAAACAAGCTACTAAACCTATCGTATCTTGGAGTAGCGGCCTTCGATTTGGAGCTTGATGGCTCTGGCCTTTCACTTGAAACCATAAAAACGAATATCAGCGGGACTGTAAATCAATTTGTCTATAACGGATACAATTATCAAAACATAAACCTACGTGGCGATGTAAGCGATAATGTGTACAACGGCTATTTTCAAATTACTGACCCCAATTTTAATTTTAACTTCAATGGTGTTCTAGATGCATCCAAAGACATCCCTAAAATAGATGTTACTACAAATGTGATTTCACTTAATTTAAAAGCACTTGGTATAGATAAAGAAGAAGCAATTATCCGTTTCAATGGCAAGATTGATATGTCGGCCATTTCGATTGACCAATTAAACGGTACTGCAAATTTGGATGGAATAGAGCTGTTAAGAAACGGAAAAATATATAAGCTCACCCAGTTTAATCTAAAAGCAGAAAACAATGAATATGCCAGTTCCAACATCATCAATTCTGATTTGGGCGTTATAAAACTTATTGGTAATTACCGGCTTAGCGAATTGGGATTAATTTCTGAAAGTATATCGCACATTGTAAATCCAACCTTATTTGAACGTCCTACAGATTCTCTGCTAACCAAAGATATTGCTATAACTGCCCATCTAAATAAATACAACGAACTGTATAATGAATATTTGAGCGGTTTAGTATTTGATAGTGCAATTTTGGATGTGAGTTATAACCATACCGAGGGCAGAATCACGTCTAAAAACAAAATTTACCAGATAAATTACGAAGGAATAAATACCGAGTGGGCAAATTTAAATATGAATAATTCAGACTTTAGTTCGCCCATCAATTTTTCCATCAATACACCTGGACTAAATCAAAAAGACAGTATTCTATTTGACATATTCCACGCCAATGGATTCATAAAAGAAGGTATTGTAAATTTTGAAACGACAGCACAACGAGATACCATCTTAGACATTATTTTAACCGGAAGATTTTACTCGGAAAATGACACCGCCAAGGTATTTTTAGACCAATCAAACGTAGATATTTACGGAAAAACCTGGACACTTAAAAAGACCGATTTCCCAAATTTGATATATGCTAATGGAATAACGGAATTCAGATACTTCGACTTTAGAAATGGCGAAGAAATAATGTTTGTGGATGCATCTATTGGCAATAAAGCAGATAAACTCAACTTGGTGCTTACTAATTTTACGGTAGCCAACCTTATGCCCTTTATCGCTGGTTATGATGTAGATTTAGCTGGGGTAGCAAATGGTTATATTGATATTTCAGATAGAGATGGAAATCCAATTATTGAGTCTGATTTAGTAGTTGATAATTTTCAACTGAATTCAGACACTTTAGGTACGCTTGTTTTAAAGAGTAGTGCAACGGCTGATATGTTGGTAGTGAATTTTGATGGAAGAATTGAAGGTGGATTATTGAGTGGAGCAACTATTTTGGGTGATATAAATTTTAATAAAAAGAAGTCGCCACTTAACCTAAAACTAAGCACCGAAAACAGCAGTATAAAACCATTTGAGCGCTATCTTGAAGGTCTTGCCTCCGAAATAAATGGACTTTCGAATACGCAGATAAATATTACTGGAAAACTTGATGAACCGAAGTTGGATGGTAAAATGCATCTGTCCAATCTTAGTTTTTTGGTAGACTACCTTCAAACTACCTATACTGGAGATGCGTATATAGACATTACAGCAAACGCATTTACCATAAATAAGGCGAAGCTATTTGATCAGTTTAAAAAAGAAGGCAAAGTAACAGGAAAAGTTACCCATCAAAACTTCAATAACTTCTTATTCGATATTAAAATATCCGAACTACGGAGTTTTGAAATAATGAATACCAGTCGAAAAGACAATGACTTGTTTTATGGAAAAGCATTTGTAGATGGAGATATGTCTATTTCTGGTCCTATCGACAATATTTTACTAGAAATTAATGCTAAAAGCAGAAAAGGTACATCTATTGAAATACCGCTGGATAATTTTGAGTCTAGTGGTAACTTAAGCTATGTAACTTTTGTTGATTTAAAGGCAGATGTAAATAATGTTGGCAGAGGATTTAATTCGGTCGGTGGCGTTCAAATGGACTTCAATTTTGAAGTAACAAATGATGCAGATGTGACCCTCGTTTTTGATGAACTTTTGGGTGATAAAATAGTTGCTGCAGGACACGGAAATTTACGAATGGAAGTGAATACATATGGCGATTTTAATATGTATGGCGGACTAACAGTCGACCGCGGGAGCTATCTTTTTACAGCGTTCGATTTATTGAACAAATACTTTACAGTTGAACCAGGAGGAACCCTGTTTTGGGATGGGAACCCCTATAATGCTACCATCAATTTAGAGGCAATTAAACGAGAATATCCATTAGCAAGCAGCCTTTTAGTCGGTGTGATAGACGACACTGAACTTGGCCAATACAACCAAGCCATTCCAGTAGATTGCTACCTAAATTTGAAAGGCCTCTTGTTTAACCCAACCGTAACTTTCGATTTGGTTTTCCCAACACAAAACACATTGAACAGCGGTAGTATAAGCACACTAAATACGGTAATAGACCGCGTAAAACTGGATCAGGAAGAACTCAATCGACAAGTATTTGCCTTGTTGGTTTTGGGATCTTTCATACCTACAAGCTTTAGCACTGCTGCATTCAATCCAATACAGGGTGCTCAAAATACAGGAATGAACAGTATTTACGACTTAGCATCTAACCAACTCAACAATTGGCTCTCTCAATTAGACTCTAAGCTGCAAGTGGGCCTAGATTTTCAAAGCAAGTTAAATGAATCCAATGAAACCAGAGCTGAGTTAATACTATCTCTCAAACGAAAATTTCTGAATGATCGACTTGAATTTGCTGCCTCTGTAGATGCAAACGGACTATCTACAGGTAATATTAATTCAAGACCTTATGACTTAACTTTACAATACAATTTGAGTAAAGATGGCAATTTTAAAGTGAGAGGCTTTCAGCGAAATGCAAATGACCCTACTTTAGGAAACATAAACTTGATAACCACTTCAGGAGTGGGGTTATTCTACCGTTATCAATTTGATCGTTTTACCTTTAGACGAAAGCCCAAAGTAGAAGAAAAACGAGATTCACTTTCTATTGAAAATCCGTAGTAAGCTTAAAACGGAGTACCCGTTTGTTGCCAGAATCACAAACCCAAACTATTCTGTTCTTGTAAGCTACTGCGCTTGGTTGGTTAAACTGCATTAGACCTGTTCCTGTTCCACCAAAACTAGCCATTTGATATTTGCTAGAAGCCGCACCTGCTGGTGGCCTAACCCCTTCTAAACCTGTAGCCGTAAATTGATACAACGAATCCTTTTCACTGTCAACTACAAAAATAAAGTTGGTTCCATCTCCAGTGTAGGTAGCACTTACTGGCCTGCTAAACCTTCCGGGTGTAGCCATATTTCCATCTGCTACAGTAGCATCGCTTTCAGCTAATACCCGTGGTTCATAATTGGCTCCAAAATCCGTTTCGATGTAATCAATAATTTGAACCTTTATAGATGTATTTTCTGCAATGGATGTAAATATAAAATGATCTTGTCCTGTAGCCGAAATTTGAGGAGGCTGTACAAAACTAGATAAGCCATAAGGTTGTTTAAAATAATCTCTAAAAAACCCATTTGGTGTATTCACTATTACAGGGGTTACAAAAGTCCCTTTGGCGTCAAAGAGCAAAATAGCATCGTCAGGTCCGCCAAATTTCTGGGGATTATTATCCACACCACTTCGTGTTACATAAAATCGATTATCAGCTAATACTGCTATCTTGTTGAATGTTACCTGCGCATCACTGCTCGAAAAAGTAGTTTTGAAATAAAAAGGATGAGTAATGGTATCCGTAAACCGAGCATATTCTAGTCCAAAACTGTTTCCACTTCCACGTAAATCAATACGGTATATACAGGTTAAATCAAAGTTTTGACCTGCTATTACCCGTGGTACAGTGCCTATAGCAAGTAAATCTAATCTCCGATCTTGGGCTACAGCGCGTACGCCAGAAACCTTAAATCTGCTCAACTCTCTCCCGCTCTCATCCAAACAAATAATTTCTTCCGTAGCCTCATCTACCACATATATCAGCTCATCAAAGCCGGCAATAACGTCTATCGGATTTTCAAAATTGGTAAGTTGGGGTTGAACTGGAACATAGGCTACTTCTCTTGGCAAATATTCTGGTGTTTCTATGAAATCCAAAGAAGTTTTGGTACCAAAAAAACCATCGCAAGAAGCAAGAAAAACTAAAATGAAGATGCTACTTAAACTCTTTAATTTGTTCATCGTTGGTCATTGTTTAAAGGCACTGAAATACCAAAAATATGCTGCACCCCCATTTGGTTTGTTGGATTTATTCCATAGTCCACATACAAAGGATGGCTGCCAATTCTTGTTTTGTAACCTAAGCCAAAGGTGGGATAATTTTGCCCCTTTACGCTCAGTTTATACCCTAGTCTAACAAATAATAATTCACGTAAATTCAATTCTCCTCCCAAACGTATATTTTCGGCATTATCATTTGGATGATTTAGCTCTGCGGCTACACGAAGCTTCATTAACTCCGTTTGGTAAGGAATAAAGGAAAAACCCATTTTAAAGATAGTAGGTGTAGTGTATTTTTCTAACGAAACTAAAGTCCGATTGAAATTGGTTTCTAAATCTGAACCCTGCATTTGCGAGTTTCCTCCAAAGTTTTTTACCACTACTGCGAATGTCAAATCTTTATAATCGATCATATATAAAAAACCGATATCTGCTGTTGCTGTATGATTTTGATACGTTGCTATTCCTTCATAAACGTATTTTATTCCTACGCCAATACTAAATTTATCGGTTAACTTTTGTCCATAACTAAAACCAACCGCGGTATTATTAGCATAAAATGTTTGCCCAGTTCCATTGGGTTCGAATTCTGTTCTTACTAGCATTTCGCCGCTGTTCAGTGTATTTACATTGAACCCAAGTGTAGCACCGTTATTTAGTCGCTTATTTACTGCCAAAAGACTTTGGTTAATGCCTGCACCTATTACCATATTACTGAGTGCAAAACCACTATGCTTAAGCTGTCCAAGTGCTGCCGGATTATTTTCGCTGCTAAACATACTTGGCGTATTGGCCACGCTTGCGCCACCTTGGGCAAAAGACGCTGGATTTAAATCGTTTTTTAAAAAGCTAAGTGCCGATAAACCAGCTCGCTGCCCACCAAAATTGGGAAATACTTGCGCAAAACTTATGGTGGATGCAAAAACGAAAAGAAAAATAAAAATGCTTCTCAAAAGTGAGGCAAAAATAGGTTCGAATAGCCACAACTGCGAACGTGTTAATATTAAATATTTGTAATAAAGTTGAATTTACACTTACTTGCACATGATATGAAAATGACAATCTCAACTCTATTTTGTCTACTCTCCTTATTTTCTGTTAGTTATGCTCAAAATACACAAAATATTAAAGGAAAAATTGTAGACCGTGATTCTAAAATTCCACTGGTTGGAGTTACTGTTAAACTGGCATCTGGCGGCGGAGCTATCTCAGACGAAGAAGGCCGATTTAAAATTTCTGAAGTTCCAATCGGAAAACACACCCTCATTATCTCATACTTAGGTTATGAGGAACTTACACTACCTAACATTTCTGTGAATAGCGGAAAAGAAACGTTTTTACCCATAGAATTGGTAGAACAAGCCACTGGATTAAACACCATTGTGGTAACTAGCACCAAGCGTATAGGTAGCTATAACGATATGGCAACACTTAGCAGCCGAACGTTTAATGCAGAAGAGGCTGAACGCTACCCAGGAAGCAGGCAAGACCCTGCGCGAATGGCCAGTAACTATGCCGGAGTACAAGGCACAGACGATAGTAGAAATGACATAGTGGTACGCGGAAACTCTCCACTCGGTTTGTTATGGCGTTTTGAAGGCATTGATATTCCAAACCCTAGCCACTTTGCCATAGCAGGAAGCAGTGGTGGGCCACTTTCTATACTAAACAACAAGGTAATTGGTAATTCTGATTTTATGACAGGTGCATTTACCAGCGAATATGGCAATGCTTTGAGTGGAGTATTCGATATAAAAATGAGGAGTGGAAACCGAGAAAAAATGGAAAACACTGCTCAAATCGGTGTGTTGGGTGTGGAATTTACATCGGAAGGTCCGATTAACAAAAAAACGGGCAGTAGCTATTTGGCCACTTATCGTTATTCCACCTTCGCGGTTTTTGAAGCTATTAATTTTAGGCTTGGTACAGATGCTATTCCTAAATACCAAGATGCTTCTTTCAAGCTAAATTTTCCAACAATAAACAATGGAAACTTCTCGCTTTGGGGCATAGGTGGTTTGTCAAACATCAATATT
>JBEAPG010000065.1:0-7716 GCA_041164545.1 Bacteroidota bacterium | reverse complement strand
AAATTGTATGTTAAAAAAGTATGACAGCAGTAGTTATAACACCAACGACCGGTAATTCGAAGCTACTAGATGCAGTTTATAGTGTGCGAGATCAAACTTATAAAAATGTTAAGCATTTAATAGTTGTAGACGGAAAAGAGTTTTTTCATAAAATTCCTTCTAACCTAACTTTTCTCAATCCAAATATTGAGATTATTAAGTTAGAAACCAATGTAGGTAAAAATAACTTTTATGGTCACAGAATTTATGCAGCGTTTTCACATTTAGTAAATGAAAAATACGTTGCTTTTTTGGACGAAGATAATTGGTTCGAGAGAGAGCATATTGCAAGTCTAGTACAGACTATAGAGTCTAAAAAAGTTGCATGGGCTTATAGTTTACGAAATATATACGACAAAGAAAATAAATTTTTGTGCCAAGATAATTGTGAAAGTTTAGGAAAGTGGCCTATATGGGCAGATCCTAAAAGTTTTCATGTTGATACAAATAGTTATTTGTTTGTAAAAGAGTTTATAACTCAAGTAGCTTCTTTATGGCATTTCGGCTATGGCGCGGATAGAAGATTTTTTAATTTAATTAAAGACTTAGCAAAATACGATACTACAGGCAAGTATACTTTAAACTATAGACTAGACGGTAATGCAACTTCAGCTGCACCCGGCTTTTTTATTCAGGGAAATAGTGCAATGAGCAAAAAGTATAATAATAGTTTTCCTTGGAGAAACCATGAGTAATATTAAAATTGAATACTTGCAAAAATATGGGTTAGGTAAAGTTTTTGTAGAAACTGGAACATATCTTGGCGATACAGTACAGCTTGCCCTCGATGCTGGCTTTGACCTTATTCATACGATTGAAGTCGATCAGGGGATGTTTAATAAATGCCAGGAACGATTCAAAAATAATAATAAAGTAAAACTATGGTTTGGTGATTCAGTTGATTTTATACCAAAAATCGTAGATGGATTAACAAGCCCCGCAACGTTTTGGCTGGATGCACATGCAAGTGGTCCACTCGCTGGAGGGCGCTATGCACGGTGTCCTCTTGTTTTAGAGCTTGAAGCTATTTATGTCAGAGAAAAGCTTCAGGCGGCTGAAACAAGATCAGAAGAGCAACATGAAAAATCAAGCATAGATAGTCATACAATTATGATTGATGATCGCAGACTTTTTGGTTCTGCGGAATGGGGGTTTGTTCAGGAAAAAGAAATAATGGATCTTCTTTTTGCAATTAATCCTAACTACAATATTCATTATCTTGACGGCCATCAACCAAACGATATTATTTGTGCTACGGTAAAATGAGATGAAACCAACTCTAAAAATACGATTTGTTGATACTTATGCAGCAGAAGTATTTACAAATATTCTTAGCATCAGGTACGATGTAGTAATAGACAATAGTCCAGATTTTCTTATTTTTGGCGATGAAAACTTTGGCACAACCAACTTATCGTACTCTAAAAATGATTGTATAAAAATTTTTTACACAGGAGAAAATCGTAGGCCAGAAAACTATGACTGCCATTACGCCGTAACCTTTGACTATAATTCTAATCCTTGGCACTATAGACTACCTTTATGGGCGCTGGTCCCTTATTTTTACAAAAATTTTGACTTTAACCATATTACTAAAGCCCATAACATAAAAATCGAAAAAACTAAATTTTGTGCTTTTATCCACAGAAATCCTGGTAATAGTCTTCGCAACACAGTATTTCATGAGCTATGTAAATACAAAAAAGTAGACAGTGCCGGACCTCTATTCAATAATACAGGAAAAATACTTAGCCCGGAGTATTATGCAAAGTTAGATTTTATTAAAGATTATAAATTTGTTTTTGCTTTTGAAAATAGTTCTTATGAAGGTTATGTAACTGAAAAAATTATGGATGCTTTTTATGTAAATGCAGTTCCTATCTACTGGGGCGACCCTACTATTAATACTCATTTTAATGAAAAAAGTTTTATCAACGCGCATTTATTTACTGAAGTAAATGAGTTAATTAATTATATCATAAAAGTCGACGAAGATACTTCGTTATATAATAGCATAGTTTGTCAACCAAAGCTTAAAGATAATATAATTCCTTCTTGTATGATTTATGACAATTTTTTAAATTGGTTTGATACGATAGTGTATAATAAATTACATTCGAGAGCGTAATGAAAGATATAGTAGTCGGGGCTATTACAAACTACAACTTTGATAAAATTAAGCCTTGGGTAAATTCATTAGATAACTGCGGATTTACAGGAACTAAGGCAATACTGTGTTATAATGTTGATTATGATACTGTAAATGAACTAATTAAACGAAACTACAGTGTTATCGGCTTTACAAAAGACGATATAGCTAGACAGCTAAAGTACGATAAAACCCCCTTTTCAATTGTGGTTGAAAGATTTTATCATATGTGGTATTTTTTAAAACAATTTATAGGGCAATATCGGTATATAATTGCTACTGACGTAAAAGATGTGATATTTCAAACGAACCCATCAGAATGGCTAGAACAAAATATAAAAGAAAAAGAAATTAATATAGCTTGTGAGTCTATTCGATATAAAGACGAAACTTGGGGGAGGCATAATTTGTTTAAATCTTTTGGACCCGATATCTATGACCAGCATAAAACTGAACTAATTTATAACGCAGGTACTTTATCCGGCAAGTTTAATACTATGCTAGATTTTTTTCTAAATATTTATTTAACTTGCAAAGGCTCGCCTATGTTTATAGAAGGAGGCGGCGGGCCTGACCAAGCCGCAGTAAATATATTGATAAATATGCAGCCTTATAAAAAGATAACAAATTTTGCAATGAGTGAAGACGGATATGCAGCACAATTAGGGACTACTGGCCCGCAAGTTAATAATCAATTTGGACCCTACTTGGTAGAAGAATCCCCTATTTTAGTCGACAGTACGGTATGCACTTCTAAAGGAGTACCATTTTGCATCGTGCATCAATATGATAGGGTACCCCACTGGAAACATATTATTGAGGAAAAATATGCCTGACGTAATTATTAATACAACGCCTCCGACTTTTCAAAAACTTTCTCAAGATCCATATGACGAATTAGATACTGAAGCATGGGTTGATAAACAGATTGAATATGGCTCACAAGAGCATACTGTATCTGGGAGAGGGCTATTACCATATATAAAACAATTAAAAGGAGAACTGGTAGGGTGTGAAATTGGGGTTTGTAACGGGTTTACAACAGAGTATCTTGTAAAAAATATTTTAAATATTAAAACTCTTTATGCCGTAGATAACTACCCTATATATATTGACTGGAATGGAACGAGGCTGACAGAAGAACGGCAAGAAGAGTCCAAACGTCGATGTGCAAAAAAATTATCGCAGTATTCCAACATTACGTTAGTTTACAAGTCTAGCACAGAGTTTGCGAAATCCTTAGATAATGATAGTTTAGACTTTATATTTATTGACGGGGATCATAGCTATAAGGGAGTAATAGAAGATATAAAAAATTATTGGCCCAAAGTCAAAAATAACGGCGTATTTGCAGGGCATGATATAAACTTAGCATCTGTACGCAGAGCAATTAAAGACTCTTTTTCGGGTATGCCAAATATTCGAGTTGAAATTATAGAAAATAATGGTTGGATAATACTAAAATAATTTGTATAAAAAGTATAGACATGAAAAAAACTGCATGTATTACGGGCATCACAGGCCAAGACGGCCCCTATTTAGCAAAGTTTCTTTTAGAAAAAGACTACCATATTTATGGTCTTATGAAACGCTATTCTAATCCCAACTTAGACAACCTCAAATTTTTAGGTATTTCAAATGAGATTGATTTAATTACTGGAGACATAACTGACGACAATGCTATAAATCATATAGTTAAATTAATTAAGCCTAATGAATTTTATAATTTAGCAGCACAAAGTTTTGTCGGCTCTAGCTGGGATCTCAATAAAGTCACTACAGAAATTAATTCTACGGGCGTATTAAATGTTCTGAACGCTATAAAAAATAATTTTTGTCAAACAAAGTTCTATCAGGCAGGTACTAGTGAAATGTTCGGTAATGCAACAACAGAGTACCAAAATTTAGAAACCCCTTTTCGACCAAGATCCCCTTATGGTATATCCAAGTTATATGCACATTGGATGACTATTAATTTTAGAGAAAGTTTTGGGCTGCATGCTTCGAACGGAATATTATTTAACCATGAGTCTCCAATTCGTGGAAAAGAATTTGTAACAAGAAAAATTAGTGATGGTGTAGCTCGCATTAAATTAGGATTACAAAATGAAATCAAATTAGGTAATTTGGATTCTTGCCGAGACTGGGGGTTTGCGGGGGACTTTGTAGAAGCCATGTGGTCTATGTTACAACAAAAGGAGCCAGGAGACTATATTGTTTCAACTGGAGAAAGTCATTCAATTCGTGAATTTTTAGACATTGCTTTTAATCACGTTGGAATATCGAACTGGGAACCCTATATTACTATAGACCCGCACTTAAAACGACCTGCAGAATTATACGTACTAAAAGGGGATTGCTCGATAACAAAAAAAATTTTGAATTGGAGCCACAAAGTATCATTCAAAAATTTAGTGGAAATGATGGTCAATGCGGATATGGAAAGATTGCAATGAAGTTATTATATGTAGTCCATAGATATGCACCTTTTCCTGGGGGGTCAGAGTACAATGTGCAAAGAATGGCAGAAGAATGTTTGCGTCAAAATCATGATGTAACTGTTTTTGCAAGCGAACACAAAGGAAACTTTAATGGAGTAAAAGTAACAGATAATATAAATATTTTTACCCAAAAATGGGATTTAATTATTGTACATGGCGGGGATGTGCCTGCACAAAATTTTGTGCATTATAATGCAAAGAAAATAAAAGAGTTTGGTTCTAAAATTCTTTATCTTTTGATAAAACCTTCAGAAAGCCAAGTTTGTTTGCACGGTATAAAAGAAGCGGATTTTATTGGAGGCGCAACTAAAGAAGACTGGAATCATATAAAAAAATGGAACGTTGAGCATAAATCTTATTATATACCGTTCGGCCTAACTCTTAAAGATTCTCTAGGGCAAAAAGGTGCCTTTAAAAAAACTCTTAATATTCCAGAAAATAAAAAATTGTTTATTTCTTGCGGAGGGTACTGGCCCAATAAAAAAATGATAGAGTTAGCGAAAGCTTTCACAGAAGCTAATTTACCAGATGCGATTTTAGTAACAACAGGGTATGACAATAGATATAATCTTATGCCAGAAGACTCAAAGAGCGTTCTTTCATTTATATTAGAAAACCCAAAGGATGTTAAAAATGCGATTGCAGATGCAGATTGTTATATTATGAACTCAACAGAGGAAGGGTTTGGACTAGTTCTTCTTGAAGCTATGCTAAATAAAACTCCATGGATATCAAGAAATATTGCAGGAGCACAGCTACTTTCTGAGTATGGAACTGTATATAGTACGGAAAAAGAACTGATAGACCTGTTGAAGAATTTTAAAACAGACTTTGATAAAGTTGAAAAAGCATATCAATACGTTATTCAGAATCATCTTATAACACATACAATAGATGATATTTTAAATATAATTAGCAAGGCCTGACATATGAGCAAAAGAGTTTTAGTAACAGGCGGGGCGGGGTTTATTGGTCATCAAGTTATTGATACTCTGTTAAAAGAAACAGATTGGGAAATCGTTTCTTTAGATAGGTTGGACTACTCTGGGAATCTAAATAGATTAGACCATGTGATGTCATTTTATGCTAAAGAAGAACGAAAAAGAGTAAGAATAGTATTTCATGATCTAAAGGCAGAAATTAATTCTTTAACTTCAAATTTAATAGGAAATGTGAATTATATTCTTCATCTAGCGGCATCTTCGCATGTAGATAGATCAATTACTTATCCAATGGAGTTTGTGTTAGATAATGTTGTAGGAACTTGTAATATTTTAACCTTTGCTAGGGCTCTAAAAAATTTAGAACGATTTATTTATTTTTCAACAGACGAAGTTTTTGGTCCTGCTCCTATTGGAGTAAACTACGAAGAAAAAGCTAGGTATAACTCTTCCAACCCTTATGCTGCCTCAAAAGCAGGAGGAGAAGAGCTAGCAGTAGCTTTTGAAAATACTTACAGTATGCCAATATTTATTACGCATACTATGAATGTATTTGGGCAAAGACAGCACCCAGAAAAATATATTCCTATGTGTATTCGAAAAATTAGAGACGGTGAAACAATTACAGTGCATTCTGACGCTACAAAAACTATTCCTGGCTCTAGGCATTATATTCATTCAGTTGATGTTGCAAGTGCTTTATTGTTCTTATTGAAGCTTGAATCTAGCGAAGTGCAGAAAAAGGACTATGGCGGAGCAAAGTGCCCTAAGTTTAATATTGTAGGAGCAGAAGAAGTCAATAATCTTAAATTAGCACAATTGATTGCACAAGCACAAAAAAAGCCTTTACAATATGAAATGGTTGACTTTCACTCTTCTCGTCCAGGGCATGATCTTCGATATGCACTATCTGGAGAGCTTATGAAAGGGTTAGGGTGGCAGCCAAAAGTTAGTTTAGAACGAAGAATTCAAGAAGTAGTTTCTTGGTCTCTAAATCATCCAGAATGGATAACAGTTTAAATGAGAATATTATTTACAGCCGATTGGCATATTAAACTAGGGCAGAAAAATGTTCCAACTGCCTGGGCAATTAAAAGATACTTAGAGTTTTTCGGACAAGTCGCAGAACTAGAAAAAGAAGTAGATCTTCATATTATTGGAGGAGACCTATTCGATAGGCTGCCGACCCTAGAAGAGTTAAATTTATACTTTGAGTTTATCAAAGGAGTGTCAGTACCTACTTACATTTATGACGGCAACCACGAAGCTACAAAGAAAGGAAAAACCTTTTTTAGCTCTTTAAAAAATGTCACAAGCGCTATCAATTCAAATGTTAAAATTATTGATAAAATTTACAGTGATAAAACTTTTAGTATATTGCCTTACTGTGAACTGCATGGGAAAGAATGGGAAAGTAAAATAGATAAAAATCTACCCCTATTTACTCATGTTCGTGGCGAGATTCCACCTCATGTAAAACCAGAGATTGATTTAGAAAAATTAGCAGACTTTCCAATTGTATTTGCTGGAGATTTGCATTCTCATTCAAACTCTCAGCAAAATATAGTTTATCCAGGATCTCCCATGACAACTTCTTTTCACAGAAGTAAAGTAGAAACTGGGGCGCTAATTATAGAAGAAGACTTTGACTGGTCTTGGGTAAGATTTTCATTGCCACAATTATTGCGAGTTACGGTATCTAATCCTAAAGATATGGTTTCTACAGAATACGATCATACAATCTATGAATTAGAAGGAGATTTATCTCAGCTTTCTTCTGTAAAAGCTACCGAACTATTAGATAAAAAAGTAGTAAAACGACAGCGAGAAACTTCGCTATATCTAAATAAAAATATGAGTGTTGAGGAAGAGCTAGTAGAGTATTTATCTTATATTTTAGAGATTCCTTCAGATAACATAGCCAGCATTGTGAGCGTTTTTAATGATTACACTAAAAAAGTTAATTTGGGATAACTGCTTCTCCTACGGAGAAAAGAATATACTAGAGTTAGATGAGCATACACTAACACAAATCGTAGGTACAAATGGAGTAGGCAAGTCTTCGATTCCGCTTATCATTGAAGAA
>JBEAPG010000064.1:0-7826 GCA_041164545.1 Bacteroidota bacterium | reverse complement strand
TAAGTTTAGCTGCTACACCAACAAAAATGGTAAAAACAAATACACCTAAGTTTAGTACGATAATTTGCCGTATGGCTGAATTATCTTTTGCAAACTCATATTTTACCTTTTCCCAAAATGTCATTTAATAATTCTAGAATAACGTTTTTCTGTTATTTTTATTCCAATACTTTACCATTAAAAACCCAGTAAGTGCACCACCTAAGTGAGCGAAATGTGCAATTCCACTTTGAAAACCGCTAAAACCCGAAAATAGTTCGAATGCGGCATATCCTATTACCAGCCATTTGGCTTTAATAGGTACAGGAATGAACATAATATACAACTCAGTATTTGGCCAATACATTGCAAAGGCAACTAAAATTCCGAATAGTGCACCACTTGCACCTAATACTGAACTGTTTATACTTGCTACACCTTCAGAAACCTGGTAGTACTGCACCAGCATATTAAGTATAGCTGCACCTAGACCTGTTAGGAGGTAAAAATTTAGATACTTCTTTGCTCCCCAAACTTGCTCTAATCTACTCCCAAACATCCAAACACCAAACATATTGAACAGAATATGAGTAAAGCTTCCGTGCATAAACATATGTGTAACGAATTGCCAAGGTTTAAAAAAGGCACTTTCAATGTAATACAACGGCAAGTATTTAAGAAACATACTAGTAAAGCCAGCATAATATGTCGCAATAAAAAAGATTACATTAATTATAATAATGTTTTTGGTTACTACCGGAATGCCGAATTGGTTGCTATTAAATTGCATCTGCCTTCTTTACTGAAAAAAACGTTCCAAACTGCTTTTTGTTAACTTAACTACTATCTGTTTGCCAGATACATTGGTGGTATATTGCTGGCAATGCATTAAATCGGTAATTAAGGCTACCATTTCTGTTTGCCCAAGTGCTTTGCCTGCCTTAATGGCAGCGTTTCGTGCCGCAGTTATTTTTAGCGTTTCTGCCTTGTTTAGTTTTGCTTTTTGATAGGTTTCTGCAAACTCATCCAATATTTGAACAATCACATCTGCTCCATCGTTTTTAGCCAGTTCCGTTGGTAAACCATTTATTATAATGGTATCTTTTCCAAATTCGCTGGTATCAAATCCTAAAGCGTTAATTTCTGATTGCATTTCTAAGTACAGGGCAAATTGAGCGGCGGTTAAGGCTACCGTTCTGGGGAAAAGCAATTGTTGAGACGCAATTGCTTGATTCTGAAGGTAGCGTTCGTACAAAATATGACTGTGAGCTCTGTGTTGATTTACCAGCCATAACTCGCCTTCTACTTTAGCTACTATAAAACTATTTTCAACCTGAAAAACGCTGTCGATGTTTTGTGTAATTGCAGGTTCTATCCAAGGCAATGGTTCTATTCGCGGATCGGGATTCGATTCAAACGTTTGGGTAGGTGTTTTTAACAAGTGATCAAGCTTTTCCCAGTCTGTTTTTATACGCTCTTTGGGTGTGCCAAACGGATTGAAACGCGTGTTTGGACTAGAAGTTTGAAAACTGCTACTTGTATTTCTATTCCCCATTTCCACTGCATTTATAAGTTGGGTTTGGGTAGGAATTGCAAAATGAACTCCCAAACTTTTTTTAACTACAGATTGCAGTAAGGTGTACACATGTCGGCCATCTTCAAACTTTACTTCGTGTTTGGTAGGGTGAATGTTTACGTCAATTTTAGAGGGTTCTACCTCCAGAAATAAAACGTAAAAAGGGAATTGACCATCTTCTAGCAAATGATTGTATGCCGATGTAATGGCGTGGTTTAAATAAGCATCTTTTATAAATCTTCCATTGGCAAAAAGGTATTGACTCCCACGTGTGCGTTTGGCCAATTTAGGTGAACCTAAAAAACCTGTAATGCCCACAATTTCAGTTTGTTCTGAGGTGTCAATTAATTCTTCTTCTTTCACAGAAAACAAGTCAGCAACACGGGTTTTTAAATCACCTTTTTTAAGCTGAGACACTTGTTTATCTTGATTGTAAAACTCAAAACCGATGCTCGGATAAGCCAATGCAATCCGCTGAAACTCCTCGAAAATGTGTTTGGTTTCTACCGATATGCTTTTTAAAAAATTTTTGCGAGCAGGGATATTGTAAAACAGGTTTTTTACCGCAATAGAGGTACCTCGAGTATACGCCGTATTTTCTTGGGTAAGCACCTTGCCTGCACTTATTTGTATCAGGGTTCCTACACTTTCTTCAGCGTGTTTGGTTTTCATTTCCACATCGCTTACAGATGCAATACTCGCCAAGGCTTCTCCTCTAAATCCGAGCGTGTGCAGGTTGTACAAGTCCTCCGCCTTGGTAATTTTAGAAGTAGCGTGCCGTTCCCAGCACATACGGGCATCAAAGGCATTCATACCGCAGCCATTATCGTCTACTTGTATATGCGTGCAACCGCCGTTTTTAATAAACAGTTTTATAAGCGTGGCTCCGGCGTCTACAGCATTTTCCATCAGCTCTTTTACTACAGAGGCGGGTCGTTGAACCACCTCACCGGCGGCTATTTGGTTGGCTGTACCTTCGGGTAAAAGATGTATAACTCCGGGCATCACTTATTTAAGTGGCCGAAGATAATTTCGATAAGGTTAGAATTCAAAAATTTATAGAAAGCAAAGCCTAAGACAAGGGCTATAACAATGACTCTAAAACCATAAAACTTTTGAGATGGCAAGGCACTAAACCGATCAGCACTTTTATGAGACTGATAAGCATTGCGAATGTTGGTTTCAGTAGATTTTTGTGTAGAAACGGTTTCGCCCATTTCGCGTTTTATGTTTTCTACACGAGTTTTAAGTTCCTCTGCTTGCTCGTCGTAATAAATCGGCGAATAGCTAAACTTTCGGTGCTTCGGTAAACGTGAAAAACTTAATCCAAACATAATCTGTTACAAAATTAATTAAATTAGGTGGATTACCTTTCTTTGCACGCTATATGCAAGTAGTAAGACGGATATTTTTGATGTTGATGCTAATTGGTTTTATCAGCGGTTATGCTCAAAGCGATTGGTACAGCCAAAAATGGGACGAAGGCAAGGTAAACCTAGAGCTAAAAAAGAAGTTAAATCCTACTAAAATTCTATATGTCGCTGCTCATCCAGATGATGAAAACACGCGATTGATTGCTTACTTAGAAAATGTATTGCACGCGGAAGTAGCGTATCTTTCTATAACCAATGGTATGGGCGGACAGAATTTGATAAGCGAAGAAATAGGGGAAGAATTGGGCTTGATTCGGGAGCAAGAATTATATGCTGCCAGAAGAAGCGATGGTGGCGTACAGTATTTTACCACTGCACAAGATTTTGGGTATAGCAAGAGCCACGAAGAGACTTTTAAAAAATGGGGCAAGGAAAAAGTACTGGGTGAAGTAGTGTATCGCATTCGTGCTTTTCAACCTGATATTATCATCACTCGCTTTGCGCCTTATACCGACGGTTTACGTTCCACTCACGGCCACCACACCGCCAGTGCTATGTTGGCTCTAGAAGCCTTTACAGCCGCTGCTGACCAAACAAAATATACGGACCAACTAGACGAAGTGCAAGCTTGGCAAACCAATGCTATTTATTGGAATACTGGCTATTGGAGCTTTGGCAGTCAAGAAAAACTGGATAGCACGGTGACAGCAGAACCACATAAATACGTAAAATTAAGCGTGGAAAGCTATGTAGAAGAATTGGGCTTAACCGTAGCCGAAATAGCGGCCAATAGCCGAAGTATGCACAAAAGCCAAGGTTTTGGCACCATGGCAAGATATGGCGAAACCTTTGAATATCTAGAACTGCAAGCATCAAGTGGAGAGATGACGGATTATTTTAAAGTTAATCAAACCAAAAAATCTGCATATACCAAAAAAATGGAGCAAGCCATTGCCGCTAAAACAGGCAAGGCGAATAAAATTGCTAAAGCTATTGCAGTGGGAAAGAAAAAAGGACTGCTTTCCGATAGACAAATTTCTGATTTGAATGAATTGCGAATGAGAGCAAATGGTTTGAAAGTATTTTTAACCGCAACTGAACCAATAGTTGCAAAGGGGGATAATGAGTTGGAGTTGAATGTTGTGCATTTTGGTGCAGGTGTTGAAACGATAGATCTGCATCAATTTGGGTTAGGGGTTTTTCAGGTAAATCCGGGAGAACTCTTCACTAAAAAAATAAATGTAAAACTGGATGCTGATTACAAAACACCCCATTTTATTGTGAATATGGGCGATGCAAATTTGGATATTCCACTTATTTACAGAACCTCAGATCCGGTGATTGGCGAGATAATTCAACCTGTTTTTGTAGCGGAGCAAGTAATATTAGAAATTTTGCAGCCCGAGCTTATTCTGATAAACAAATACATTGCTGAAGTGCAAGTAAAGATAACAGCAGTAAACGACGTGTATGGTCAATTGGTTGCCAAAGGAAATGGAGCAACTTTGCTTCCTCATTTCAAATTAAAGGCCGGTGAATCCATTATTAAAACAATGTCTTTACCGCAAGGCGACGAAATAGAAATTGCATTTTTATCAGACGCAGTTGCTATCTCAAAAACGGTAAAAACCATTAAACACAATCATATTCCTTGGATTTATAAAGCAGAAAATACTCGTGTAATCGTTCACCAAATGGAAATTAAGTGTACCGCAAAAAAAGTAGGTTACGTTATGGGTGCAGGAGATAAGGGGCCAGAAGCCATTGCAGCACTTGGTGTAGAAGTGGAATTGCTTGATTATGAAAAAGTAAGTCAGGATGAATTAGCAAAATTTGATGCCGTTGTTTTCGGAATTCGTGCGTTGAATGTGTTGGAAAATATAGATAACCATATTGCAAAATTTTACTCATATGCAGAAAATGGAGGAACGCTTATTATGCAATACAACACAAGTCACCGACTTAATACCAATCAACTTCAAGGGTTAACCTTAAGTCGTGATAGGGTGACGGAAGAAGATGCACCTGTAGCTTTGAATATAAACACAAATAAGCTAGTAACAACGCCAAATGCAATGCTGGAACAAGATTGGAAAAATTGAAGCACCATTAAAAATGAATGATGACAGCGAAGAAGCCCTTGACGGAGCGTTGCTCATTAGTCCTTTAGGAAAAGGAGCTTTTATTTATACGGGATTGTCTTTTTTTAGAGAATTGCCAGCAGGCGTGGAAGGTGCTTACAAGCTTTGGGCAAATCTATTAAGCTACAAGCCTTAATTTTGTTTGCAATAATCGGTGAATGGTCTATCCGCTACCATCACTTTATTGTCTAACGCTTTTTTATATTCTTCGCAAGCCATATCTGTGTCATCCATTTTTATAAGTAGGTTTCCTTTGATATAGTGCACCATTTTGTAATTAGGTATAAGCTTTTCAACAGAGTTATAATCGCGAATGGCTCCATCCCAGTTATTCATAATTACACGTAATTCTGCTCTTCGTTTGTATAAATCTCCCGAAAGCTTATCAACAGAAAGTGCTGTATTTAAATCTTCTATAGCTAAACTGTATTTTTCTTGTGCTATGTATGCTTCAGATCTTAGCTTAAGAAAAGGTACGCTTACCTCGTCCTTATCTAAAATTACATTGTAATCTGCGATGGCAAGATTATAATTTTTTTGTCCAAAATAACATTGGCCGCGATAATAGTAGGCCTCTTTATACACCGGGTTTAGTTCTAGTGTCTTTGTAAAATCCTTGGTTGCTTCAACGTAGTTTTCAGCATTAAACAATGTTGTTCCTCTATTAAAATAACCCCTAAAATCTTCTGGATTTAGTTTTATATATTGTCCATACAGATCCGCAGCTTTACTATAATCCCGTTCAAGAGTAGCTCTATTGGCTTGCACCAAGAGTTCAGCATTTTTTTGTGCCGCCACATTTAGATGCACAAAAATAAAAAGAGTTAAAATTACGATAGTTTTCAGTTTGATCATTGGTTTATAAAGACGCACAAATAAAACATAGTAACGAGAATCTTATCCATATATTTTATCCTCTAAAAAAACAATTGCGGATTTTAGTCTAAAATAATGTATAATTGAAATGACAAAATTTATAGAACAATGAAAACAATAACAAAAAGACTAACATTACTTTTCTCGGTTTTAAGCTTATTTATGATTTCGGATGCACTAGTGAATAGCTTTGTGGCAGATGACGTAAAAGGAACCTATTGGAATGCCGATAAAACTGCTCATATCCGCATTTACAGAGCTACCAATGGCAAATACTATGGTAAAATTGAGCATTTAGTTGAGCCCAATGATGCCAATGGCAAACCAAAAACAGATCCGCTAAACCCAGATGCCAAACTAAGATCAAGAGCCAGATTAGGTATGGTTATTATGAATGGCTTTGAATGGAATGAGAGTGAGCAAATGTGGGATGATGGAACTATTTATGACCCAAATAATGGCAAAACCTATGATGGGTATATGAAATTTGAAGGCACTAACAAGAATAAACTGTACTTACGTGGATATGTTATGGGAATGACTTGGTTAGGAAGAACTTCCGAATGGCAACGCATTAATTAACTCAACATGAAAACACAAGAAATACGCATTAAAGGTAAGGTACAAGGTGTTTATTTTAGAGCATCTGCCAAGCAACAAGCCCAAAATCTAGGAATTAGAGGTTATGTTAAAAATGAACAAGATGGAAGCGTATTAATGGAAGTGGAGGGAGATGATGATGCCGTAAACCATATGGTGAATTGGTGCAAACAAGGACCCGCTCTAGCTCGTGTTAACGAAATTGAAATAAAACAAGAAGCCACGCGCAATTTTGTGTCATTTGACATAAAAAAGTAGCATTGACTTCGTTGGCTTAAGGGAATTGAAACGAAAGGTAAAACCGCATTAGAAATTTAAAAATTTCTAATTGCTAGCTAGGATAAGGTTCTTTTCGACGTAAGCACGAGTCCGCATTGGTGTATACAATGGTATCGAAGGCAAGCAAACGTTTTTCTTATTCGCCTTACTTTTTCCATTGCTAACAAACTAACAAAAAGGTCGTTTTAGTTGTATTCGTGTATTCGATTTTTAACTACAGACACTTACTCGAATTACTTATCTAGCACCAATAAAAAAAGACCATTCTGCAATGGTCTTTTTCATTTGTGGAGCTGCCGGGAGTCGAACCCGGGTCCGAATCGGAATAGAGTTGCGCTTTCTACACGTTTATTCACTCTTGGTTTTCGTGATGCATCAGGTGAGCAAATTACCCAATACACCCTTATCCTACGCAATAAATTTTAGCTTGGTAGAAATGGGCTAAAATTATCCGAGCATTTTCGACCGACTGTTATCCCACCCCGCTCAGACTTGGGTTGGGCAATCGGATGGCGTGGGCCGTAATCACCTAGGATTAGGCAGCCATGGCGTAGTTAAACTCGCCGTTTACGATTTTGAAGGAGAGATTTAAGAGCATCCCTTCAAGCTCTACGTGCTTACACATCTATTGGCCAACCCGTCAAAAGCCAGAACAGCCCCATGTACATTTTGAAGGTTTAACGTTTAATTTTTAAAGGTTGTGGTCTATGTTCACTGACTTTGTAAGCAAAATCACAATAACTAATAACCAATAACTATTAACCAAATACCAAGACGCAAAAGTATTGCCAAAAAACTCAAATACCGCCAGATTTTCGGGTTTGTTGTAAATCTTACATTCTAAGTAAACAGCAATTCTTACATTTGAAGCTACCATGAAAAAACTGCTAACCGCACTTTTATGCTTCATAGGCTTTAGCCAATGTAAACATCACACCTCCTCACTACAAAATATGCCTAAACAGTTTATTGAAATAGGCTCTTATGGTGGATTTACCGGTG
>JBEAPG010000063.1:0-7848 GCA_041164545.1 Bacteroidota bacterium | reverse complement strand
TTATGTTACCAGAAGCTTCGGGTTTCTTTTGGGGAATAGTTTTAATGCACCTGCTACTATATGTATTAGCCGCCATTAAGTTAAAAGCCAGTTGGCACGTTGCCGCTGCTGCTTATTTTTTGGTAGCTTCGCTTGCGGTAAAGTTTTTGAACAATTTGCATGGACAATTCATTCCTATTGGCATAGCTGTTGGTTTGGTAGTCTTGGTTGCTGTTTTAAGATGGCAACAAAAAGCGCATAGTGCGTTTGAAATTGGAATGGGTATGGCTTCTGGAGCTGCCGCAGCCACACTTTTGTTATTTATATAAATGAAATTAAAATGGAATTTGAAACACTAGGTTACGAACAACAAAATGGTATAACTGCAATTACACTTAATCGACCGGATCGATTTAATGCGTTTAATAATGAGATGAGCTATGAATTGCAGGATGCACTAAAAGCTGTGAAGCGCGATGAAAATTGTAGGGTAGTAATATTGACAGGTGCTGGCAAAGCATTTTGCTCGGGTCAAGACTTAAAAGATATAGCAGGAGAGAAGCGAAATTTAAGTGAGTCGTTATATAAGCGATATAACCCCATTATAAAAGCCATGCGTGACTTGGAAAAACCAATAATATGCAAGCAAAATGGAGTAGCAGCTGGAGCTGGGTGCTCGTTGGTGCTTGCTTGTGACTTTATTGTTGCCGATGAAAACGCAAGTCTAATTGAAGTCTTTGTAAATGTTGGCTTGGTTTTAGATTCTGGGTCTTCTTATTTTTTGCCAAGAGTTGTAGGCACAAATCGCGCTTTTGAGTTGGCTACTATGGGTAACAAAGTATCTGCGAAACAAGCTATGGAATGGGGAATGATAAATAGAGCTGTTCCTACCGAAATGCTGAATGAAGAAGTGGATAAAGTAGCTGCATACTATGCAGCTGCGCCAACTAAAGCCATTGGTATGATGAAGAAAATGTTGAACAAATCCACTTCGGCAGATTTAGATACTATGTTGCAGTATGAAGCATATTGCCAAGAAATAGCAGGAAATTCCGCAGATTACAAAGAAGGAGTGACAGCTTTTAATGAAAAACGCAGACCTAATTTTACAGGAAATTAGGCTATGAATAAAGGTTAAGATACTTAGAGTGGAGTCTTTTTTTTGGAAAGTGGCATGACAATTACGAAAAGTCTAAATTGTATCTTCGCACACTAAATTTTATTCATTTGAGAACACTTTTACTTTTTCTTAGCCTTTTTACGCTCATTACTTTTAGCTATTCACAACAGAGCGAGCCGTGCGGTCAAGCTGCTTATCTGGATTATCTAGAAAGCTTACAGTCAGGCTTCAAACAGCATGCTGATGATGTTTATTTTGAAGCAATAAAACAGGCGCAATTAAAAAATAAGTTTGAAGTAAAAGACACTGTTCATACTATTAAGGTGGTGTTTCACGTGGTATACAATAGTCAAATAGATAACATTCCAGATGAGTACATCCATTCACAATTGAAGGTGCTAAATGCTTGCTTCAGAAGACAAAATCCTGATACGACTGATACACGTGAAATTTTTAGAAGTGTAGCTGGAGATGCGGGAATTGAGTTTGTGCTTGCTACAGAAGATCCTAATGGAAATGCTACTTCTGGTATTACAAGAACCTATACTTCTAAATCGAGTTTCCTAAATTCAAGTATAGATTTAGGCGAAGCCGATGCCGTTAAAGGATCTACTTTTGGACATCCGGCTTGGAATACAGAAGAATATTTGAATATTTGGGTTTGCGACTTATCTGTTCAAAATTTGGATGCGTTGCTAGGGTATGCATATCCTCCTACAAATGCCCCTTTTTGGAATTCGTCAAGTTACGCTGGTTACGATCGGCAAGGAGTTGTTGTTCACTATAAGGTAGTTGGTGAAAGTAATCCATTTAAACTATCTACAGGGGTTAAAACGCTAGTACACGAAGTAGGGCATTACTTGGGATTAAGGCATATTTGGGGTGATGCTCCAAGCTGGGGTAGATGCAATGCTAATTACGATGACTTTATAGACGATACACCTTTGGCAGGCACAAATAGCAATGCTTCAGGTTGTAACTATAATAAGAATACATGCAATTTTGGTACGCCTGGTGATTTGCCTGATATGATTGAAAACTATATGGACTATAGTCCGGAAGTTTGTCAAAACATGTTTACCAATGGGCAAATAGATGTGATGCGAAGCAATTTGGTAAAATATAGAAGCGGTATTTATTCTACCAAATTTCCTCTAAAACTTTGGCCTGATTATACAGAAAGTGGGATATATCCAAATCCGGCTTATGGTCAGTTAAACGTGAGTTTAATCGGATTTACAGAGACGGAGGCTTATTCCTTAAAGTTGATAAACATGCTTGGGCAAGAAGTGTTCTCTCAGTCCTTAGAAAATACAGAAGCACAATCAGTGAATATTGACTTTGGATTTAAAGGCGTTTATATCTATCAGCTATTGGCAGATGATAAGATTGTTACTGAAGGCAAGTTGCTAATAATGAATTAGTATTCTATCTGACTTGGTCATTATTCTTCCCTTTGGTTAGAACTAGATATAATTAATTTAAGTCTATAAAATCCTACAAAAAGCTACATACTTTTGCCGTAGCTTACTATCTTTGCGGACCTCATGGCAAAACAAGAAATTTTTGACTTAGACTTAATAAAAAAGGTATATCAGAACCTTGATTCCAAAGTAAAAAAAGCAAAAGAAGTAGTAGGAAAACCACTTACTCTCTCAGAAAAAATATTATACAGTCACCTTTGGGATGGCGAGGCTACACAACCATATCAACGTGGTAAAGACTACGTAGACTTTGCACCAGACAGAATAGCATGTCAAGATGCAACAGCTCAGATGGCCTTATTGCAATTTATGCAAGCAGGTAAGAAAAAAGTAGCCGTGCCTACCACAGTGCATTGCGATCACCTTATTCAAGCTAAAATTGGAGCAGAAAAAGATTTGCAAGAAGCGCTGAATCAAAGTAATGAAGTGTTTAACTTCCTAGCTTCTGTTTCTAATAAATACGGAATTGGTTTTTGGAAACCTGGAGCTGGCATTATACATCAGGTAGTACTAGAAAACTATGCTTTTCCTGGTGGAATGATGATTGGGACCGATTCACATACCGTAAATGCGGGTGGATTAGGAATGGTTGCGATTGGTGTAGGTGGAGCTGATGCTGTGGATGTAATGGCAGGAATGGCTTGGGAGCTTAAGTTTCCAAAACTTATAGGTGTGAAACTTACTGGTAAATTAAGCGGATGGACAGCACCAAAAGATGTGATATTAAAAGTAGCCGGAATCCTTACCGTAAAAGGAGGAACTGGAGCAATAGTAGAATATTTTGGTGAAGGCGCTAAGTCAATGTCGTGCACAGGAAAAGGTACAATTTGCAATATGGGCGCTGAAATAGGTGCTACCACTTCTACCTTTGGATATGATGAAAGTATGGAGCGCTACTTAAGAGCAACAGATAGAGATGCGGTTGCTGATTTAGCCAATGAGGTAAAAGAGCATTTAACGGGTGATCCTGAAGTATACACCAACCCAGAGCAATACTTTGATCAGGTAATAGAAATAAATCTATCTGAACTTAAACCACATTTAAACGGGCCTTTCAGTCCAGATATTGATACCGTAGTTGGTGAAATGACAGAAAAAGCCAATGAAAATGGTTGGCCTTTAGATGTAGAATGGGGATTGATTGGGTCTTGTACCAATTCTAGCTACGAAGATTTGTCTAGAGCAGCATCTATAGCTAAACAAGCTGTTGATAAAAAACTTAAAACCAAAGCCCAGTTTGGTATAAATCCAGGCTCTGAAACGGTAAGATATACTGCTGATAGAGACGGATTGCTTAGTATATTCGAGGACTTAGACGCCACTATATTTACCAATGCATGTGGTCCTTGTATTGGCCAATGGGCCAGGTATTCAGATCCAAAGAATGCACCAAAGAATACAATCGTGCATTCATTTAACAGAAACTTTGCAAAAAGAGCAGACGGTAATCCAAATACGCATGCATTTGTAGCATCTCCAGAAATTGTGGCAGCGATTGCTATTTCTGGAAGATTAGATTTTAATCCAGCTACAGACACATTGATAAATGAAGACGGAGAGGCAGTTATGCTTGATGAGCCTACAGGATTTGAATTGCCACCAAAAGGCTTTGCTGTAGAAGATAATGGCTATGCTGCACCATTAGAAGATGGAAGTAATGTGAAAGTGGAAGTAAATCCAGATTCTAAGCGTTTACAACTGTTAGAAGGTTTTCAACCTTGGGAAGGAACCGATTTAAAAGGATTGAAATTGCTTATAAAAGCCAAAGGTAAATGTACTACAGACCATATATCTATGGCTGGTCCGTGGTTGACATATCGAGGTCACCTGGATAACATATCAAACAATTGTTTGATTGGTGCTGTAAATGCTTTCAATGATAAAACGGATACTATTCTAAATCCATATACAGCACAATATGAAGGTGTACCCAAAGTAGCACGAGCCATAAAAGCTTCAGGTGAATTTTCTATTGTCTTTGGGGAAGAGAACTATGGAGAAGGAAGCAGCAGAGAGCACGCGGCTATGGAGCCACGTTTCTTGGCAGTAAGAGCGGTGGTAGTTAAGTCTTTTGCTCGTATACACGAAACCAACTTGAAAAAACAAGGTATGCTAGCTCTTACCTTTGCTAATCCGGCCGATTATGAATTAGTACAAGAAAATGATACGATTGATATAATTGGATTAACAGAGTTTACACCGGGCAAACCACTTCAATTGGTACTCAATCATGCGGATGGAAGTACTGATACAATACTAGCTAATCATACATACAACGAAGCACAAATTGAGTGGTTTAAGGCAGGAAGCGCATTGAACCTAATAAAAATGCAAAATTCTTAATTCTAGAATCTGCGAAATATTTGGTATCATTGTAATTGAATTAAAGAATAAAACGTTAAAGAAAAAATCAATAAGTATAAATTTATGACACTTACCGAGGGGAATAACGAAAAAAAGAGTAAAATGTGGCTGTTTATTATGATTTTGGGGTTGTTTTTAATCAATCTCGGGCTCATATATAAATTAGTTACTAAAAATAAACAGTTAGAAACCACCACAACTACATTGCAAAGTACTGAGGCTGAGTTAGCTGAAGTAGAATCGCTTAAAGCTGATTTGGAATTTGAATTGGATAAATTCAAAGGACAAAACGCAAGTTTAGATAGTGTAATTTCGGTAAGAGATGCCGAAATTCAAGCAAAGGTTAGACAGATTAAGTCTATGCTTAGCAAAGGAAATTTAAGCAAAGCTGACTTAGAAAAAGCGAAAGCGGAAATAGCTGGATTACGAAGCCAAGTAGACAAACTTACTGCTGAAATAGAGGAACTTTCGAAAGAAAATCAGTATTTGAAAGATGAGAACTATGTAATGCAGAAACAAGTAGAGGCTGAAAAAGAGAAAGTAGCACAGGTAGAAGAGAAAAACACTGAGCTAAACAAACAAGTGCAAGTGGGTTCTCGTATTTTCTTAAAATCATTAAATGTTAAGCCTATGCGCGATGCTGTTTTTGGTGATTTTAAACCTACTGATAAGCTAAACAAAGTAGATAAGCTTGAAATCAGCTACACCTTAGCCAATAATGACCTGGCTGAGAATGGGGAACGTATGCTTTACTTCCAAGTGGTTACACCAAACAAAAGCACCTTAACTAACGAAAAAGCGGGTTCTGGAACATTTAATTATGATGGCGGTGAGCGTGTTTACACCGTTAAAAAAGTAGTAAACTTCCAAAATAAAAATGAAAGTGGAATGTTTTCTATTCCAAAAACAGATGCTTTTACGACTGGTAAATACACCATAAATGTGTACAGTGAAACGCATAAAATGGGTTCTACAGATTTTACCTTAAGATAGTTTTAAGGTAATCGTAACGAAAGAAATTTGGGAATAAGGCAAGAAAAAATATCGCGTGCAATACAGCGTGATTTAGCACCAATTCTATCGCAGTATTGTTATAAAATACTTCCTAATCAACTGATTACGGTAGTAGATGTTGTTGCAACTGCAGATTTGGGTTTGGCAAAGATTTATGTAAGCGTAATGAATGCTGAGGACCGCCAAAAAAGCGTAGATACTATCACCTTGCATACCAAGGAAATAAGGAGATTGCTAGCTCAGCAAATAGGAAAACGGATACGAAAAATTCCGGAGTTGGATTTCTACTTAGATACGACTATGGATCAAGCAGAACGGATAGATAAGCTGCTTAATAATCTAAAATAAGTTTACTGCGGTGTGAGGCTACCGATATTTATTGCATACCGCTATCTTTTTTCAAAAAAGAGAATAAATGCGATAAACATTATCACAGCTATTGCTATGCTCGGCTTTGGAGTAGGTGCGTTTGCTATGGTAGTCATTCTATCCGCATTCAATGGATTTGAGGACATCGTAGAAAACTTAATAAATACCTACGATCCTGAGATTCATATAACAGCAGAGGGCAAAAAAACATTCACCTTTGATGAGGCCACGCAGTCAAAAATAATGGCTATAGAAGAGGTGAGTAACGTTTCTTCATGCCTAGAAGAAAAGGTAGTAATAAAGTATAACGATCACCAAGAAATTGCGCGAATAAAGGGAGTGGACTCAGCTTTTAATCAAGCCAAGTTTGATACACTGGTCGTTATGGGTGAGTTTAATTTGGGAGATTCTAGTGCTCAGTTAGGAGTTTTTGGTGGAGGACTTGCTTCCAAATTAGGTGTTTTTCCGGGTAGCCAAAATGTAGCAACCATCTTTGTGCCTAAGCGAAATGTTAAATATAACGCACTTAACCCTGAAGCAGCACTGAGTACAAAATTCTTACGCGCGAGTGCTGTTTTCTTGGTGCACGAGGAAATAGACAATGAAGTTTTTATTACTTCATTAAACTTTGCGCAAGAATTACTGTCTTATCCTAATCAAGTTTCCGCATTGGAATTGGAATTAAAGGCGAATGCGAATCCAGACGTGGTAAAAGAAAAATTGGAAAAAGCTCTTGGCAATGGTTTTACCGTAAAAACACGAGAGCAGCTGAATGAGATGATTTACAAAATTTTTAAGAGCGAAAAGTGGTTTACCTATGTCATACTTTCTTTGGTTATTCTCATTTCTTCTTTCAATATATTTGGTTCGTTGATTATGCTCGTATTGGATAAACGAAAAGACATAGGAATACTAAAAAGTATGGGTGCTGAAGAAAATACCATCCGAAATGTATTTCTATGGCAAGGTAGTTTTATTGCGTTTTTGGGCGGTGGTATTGGTGTAATTCTTGGTTTGTTATTGGTTATTTCTCAAATGAAATTTGGGTTGCTAAAAATTGAAAATAGCATAGTAGAAGCATATCCGATAGCTATTTTAACCAAAGACATACTCTTAACGTGTGCCACCGTATTTGTTATTGGGATTATCATATCTATTTACCCAGCTAGAAAAGCAGCAAAAACTGAAATTCAACAACTAAATTAGCTATAAGGTGTTCAATTGGTTTAAGAAAAAAGAAAACGATAGTATGAAGTTTTTAATAGTAGGCTTGGGAAACATTGGTGAAGAATATAAAAATACGCGCCACAACATTGGTTTTGATGTTTTAGACCAATGGGTAAGTCAGCACGAAGCATCTTGGGATGTGGATAGACTGGCATTTGTAAGCAAGTTTAAGTTTAGAGGTAAACAAATAGTATGTATAAAACCCACTACCTACATGAACCTAAGCGGTAAAGCAGTAAAGCACTGGATGGCAGCAGAGCGCATACCTGTAAACAATGTTTTAGTAATAAC
>JBEAPG010000062.1:0-7859 GCA_041164545.1 Bacteroidota bacterium | reverse complement strand
CTGGGTAGCGGTTTTTAATTGGATTAGATATAAAAATAAGTCCAAATTCAATCTTCATCTTGTCATTTCAATTGTTTATCTAGTCGTGCTTTTATGGCTCAACTTATCTGGAATAGGAATTGAGAGTAATCTATTAGTAAACAGCATATTAATCATTATTCCTTCTGTTTTGTCTATCTATTTTTGGTATCTAACATTTTCTGATTCAAGCTCTTTTTATACAATTGAGCATAATGCATTTGATTTATGAGAATAGTAATAGCAGGTGGCTCAGGCTTTATGGGCGATTACCTAAAGCAAAGATTTGAAGAAGACAATAACAACGTAACTATATTAACACGAAACCCTAACGCACAAGAAAATGTATACTGGGATGGTAAGACAATTGGTGAATGGACAACTACATTGGAAAATGCGGACGTCTTAATAAATCTGGCAGGAAAATCGGTAGATTGCAGGTACACAAAGCGAAATAAAAATTTGATTTTTTCTTCACGGCTTGAAAGCACTGCCATATTAGGAAAGGCCATTTCCAGTGCGCAAAATCCTCCTAAACTATGGATAAATAGCAGCACAGCAACTATTTATGAGCATTCGCTCTATGACGGAAATACAGAGGCTGTAGGCGAAATTGGTAGCGGCTTTTCTGTAGAAGTTGCAAAGGCTTGGGAAAAGACTTTTTTTGATTGCTTTTGCCAAAGTACTAGGCAGGTAGCTTTGCGCACCGCTATTGTTCTAGGAAACAAAGGAGGTGCATTTGTTCCATTTAAGAGATTAGTAAAGCTTGGCTTGGGTGGTAAAATGAGTAGTGGAAGGCAGATGGTAAGTTGGGTGCATCAAGAAGATGTGTACAGAGCCATTTTGTTTGTTATGGCCAATCATAACATTGAAGGAGTGCTTAATCTATCTTCCCCTTCACCAGTAACGAATGGGGAGTTTATGCAGGCTTTGAGAAAAGAAGTAGTAGTACCTTTTGGGTTGCCCCATTTTAAGCCAATGCTTGAAATAGCCGCGTTCTTTATGAGAACAGAAACTGAACTTTTATTGAAAAGCAGATATGTTTTACCTGAAAGACTTTTAATATTGGGTTTTAAATTTAAATATAATAGACTTGAAGACGCGATTAAAAGTCTTGTTTAACATTAATTTTCATCACTTTAAAGTCGGCATTTTCAAAAATGGTTTGATGTGTAAGTGGTTTAATTTTTTCCTCGTGCTTGTCAAGTACAATGTATTTTGCTCCCCAGCGCACCATTTTGTCAAAAGCTAATGAATCTTCAAGTTCGGCATTGCTTACCAGCCAGCCTTTACGGTGTGAGAGATACATTATTTGATGATTCTCATCGCTGTGATTGAGAATAATCCAATCATTACTCGGAACCGTCTTATCCATTATTGATTCCAAAGTTAGTTTATATCTCTCTTTTGCTGGAATACGAAAATCGTGTATTTGATTGGCTAGACTTTCTAAACATCCAATAAATAAAAGAATTAGAACATACTTGGTTTTGTTAATATAAATCAATCCAAACGCCGCAAAAATGGCCATTAGTGGTGTAATAGGAATACTATAATAATTGTGGTGGTAGAATATGTTGCCCGTTTTTAAGGTAAACAGTACAAATGGGATAACAACTAGTCCGAAAACGAAAAGCAACGTTTTATTTCTCTGCTTAATTGCCATTACCAAACCAAACAGAAAAAGGGCAAAGAATATAAATCCTTGAAATGCGCTGAAATAGAATTTTTCAAGAGTTTCCAGATAATGATGTATTAGCGCAATGAAACCTTGATGCATTGATGTACCCGCATTATGCCAAATGCCAAAAGTGCGAGAGAGATGCAAGTACCAATCAAAATACCACCAATACACACAACCAATAATTAACAACGAGGCAATTACTAGTTTTCCCTTAGATAAAGTAAATATGGGTTTCGTAAAGAAAGGAATAGCTAAAATAACCAAGTAAATAGAGGCAGGTACTTTCGCTAAAATACCAAGAGTTGCAAAAAAGAAGTAGAACAGCAAGTTTCTATTTTTTGATTCTTCTAAATACCGTAAACCATAATATAAACCAATAAAAACCAAGGAAATACTAAATGTATCTGGCATCATTTTGCGGCTAAATGAAAACCAAATACTTACCATAAGTATATACGCGCTATAAAAGGCAAGCCTTTCATTGAGGAGTAGTCGAATTAACAAATAGAAAAAATACAGTCCTAAACTACTAATAATTAGATTTATAAGGCGACCATACCAATGTGTATAGCCGAATGCTTCAGAAACAATATAATGTAAGTAATTGTGTATTGGGAACTCAATTCCTACAATTCCCAATAAGCCTTTATGGTCATCTTTGCGAGGATATAAAATACTGTTATTTACTTCCAGAAAATTGCGTGCAATCATTAATCCAGAAGCTTGACGCCAATTGTGGCTTTTTTCAAGAGGCGGATTTGTGATTCCAATGAGCCGAATTACAAAGAAGAATACAATCCAAAATTGGATTTTTGTCATCATTCGTTTCAACTGCATTGCGCTAGCAAAATTAAACTTTCTTATATCTCTCCATTTTTTAAACCGTAAAGTTTTAATGTTTTATCCGTTTTTGTACAATAGAAAGGTGATTAAATAATAAAATGAAACATATTTGCCTCATGAGAATTTTGTTAATAGTATTAGTTTGTTTTTACTCTGTTTTTGGCTGGTCTCAAGATAAACTACTCACAATAAATGATGCTATTGTCGGATATCACTTATATCCACGAGGTGCAAATCAACTTCAATTTTTACCGAGTGGTAAACACGTTTCACAAGTAAAAGTGGAAGATGGAAACCAAATGCTAACTATTGAATCAATTGATGGAAAATCAGAAGCAATTACTGTAAGTTTGGAAGATGTGAATGCCAATTTTGAAGAAGATAAGAAACTGAAAAGACTACCATATCCTAATTGGATAAGTGACACAGAGTTTCAATTCGCAAATGACAAAGAACAATGGGCATATAATATAAATTCTAAAAAAGCACGTATGCTTTATTGGATGGTAGAACCTGCAAGTGAAGTAATTTATGCGAATAATGGAAAGGGATATGTGGGAGTTATTAAAAATGGAATTGGGTACGAGATAGATGGAGTAGGAGGAGATATTACCAGTGATAAAGAGGGTATTGTTTTAGGTCAATCGGTACACAGAAACGAATTTGGTATTAACAATGGATTGTTTCTTTCGCCTAATAATCAGTTACTTGCATACTATGAAATGGATGAAAGTATGGTTACGGAATATCCACTATACCAACTCGCAGATACACCGGCTAAAGCTAAGATGTTAAGGTACCCTACTGCAGGAAAGGCAAGTCATCATGTACTGGTAAAAGTCTTGAAATTAGACGGTCTAAGTTCGTCAGTAACACTTAATACAGGTTTACCAAAAGAGCAATATTTAACCAATGTGGCTTGGACGCCAGATAGTAAATATATTCTAATAGCAATTGTAAACAGAGCTCAAAACCATATGTGGTTGAATAAGTACGATGCTACCACTGGTGCTTTCATTAAAACGCTTTTTGAAGAAAAAAATGAAAAATATGTAGAGCCAGAACATCCTGCTGTATTCTTAAAAACTGACCCAACTAAATTCATTTGGTGGAGCGAGCGCGACGGATACAATCATCTTTATTTATACGATTTAGAAGGAAATTTAATCAGACAGATTACCAAAGGCAAATATGTGGTAACAGAACTACACGGTTTTTCTGGAGACGGTAAGAATGTTTTTATAAGTTCTACTGAAGAAAGTCCATTAGACAGACATCTTTATTGCGTTAGCTTAGCTAATGGAAAGTCAAAAAGACTAACGAAAGAAAGTGGTTATCACCGCATTTCTGCTAATGCAGATTGCAGCTATTTTATTGATGATTTCTCGTCTACTTCTGTTCCTCGTATTATACAATTATTGGATGCAGAAGGAAAAGCAAGTACAGTTTATGCAAAAGCAGATAACCCTTTAGCGGAGTATAAATTGGGTGAGATGGAGCTTGGCACACTAAAAGGAAAAAGTGGTGATGACTTGTATTACCGCGTTTTTAAACCTATCGATTTTGATCCAAGTAAGAAATATCCAGTGGTTTTTTACTTATACAACGGTCCTCATCTTCAATTAAATACAAACCGTTGGTTGGGTGGTGCCAACTTATGGTATCAATATATGGCTCAAAATGGGTTTGTGGTTTTTAGTATAGACGGAAGAGGAAGTGCAGATCGTGGTTTTGCATTTGAAAGTGCGATTCATAGAAATTGTGCCGAAAAGGAAATGGAAGATCAATTGACAGGATTGGATTGGCTAAAAGCGCAAAAGTGGGTAGATGCTGATAGAATTGGAATTCACGGGTGGAGCTACGGTGGTTTTATGACCACTAGTTTAATGACAAGAAAACCAGGCATTTTTAAAGTAGGTGTTGCAGGTGGCCCAGTTATAGATTGGAGCTTGTACGAGGTAATGTACACAGAGCGATATATGGACACACCAGAAGAAAACCCAGAAGGATATAAGGCGACAGACTTGAAAAATTACGTGCAAGATTTGGATGGAAAGTTGCTGATGATACACGGCGGCCAAGATAATGTAGTATTGTGGCAGCATAGCTTGCAATACCTAAATGCGGCTATCGCCAAAGGTGTTCAAATCGATTATTTTGTTTATCCAGACCACGAACACAATGTTTTGGGAAAAGATCGCGTTCACCTTTATGAAAAAGTAAGTAAATACTTTTTTGATAATTTGTAAGATAGATTAATGATATATAGAAATATGGGTACTGCGTTGATTTGCAGTATTTTATGTGTCTCGACATTTGCTCAAGTCATTGCGACAGACACCATTGCTGCTCCTGTAAAAAAAAGTGCAGTAGATGAAATAGAAGAAGCAGTTCGGGCTGCAGAACTCGCTATTGAAGAATCAGTTAAGAAAGAAGAAAGCAAGTTACTTCGTAAAGAAAAAGAACGAGGTGTTATAAATTTTACTTCTGACGATACCTTGCATTTGTATGGTGAATCTTTTAATGGTTTATCTCTTTTAGCTGAAGAGGTGAAAGGTAAAAAAGTATTTATCACTGGAGAGAATCACACTTTTACAGAAAGCAATGCTAGACTATGGCTAAAAATGATAAAATACCTGCACGCGAATGCTGGGGTGAGAAATATAATGTTTGAATACGGCTACTCTTACGGTTTTTTGGTAAACGAATACTTGAAAACTGGAGACACAACGTTGTTCAACAGTTTTAATCAATTTGCATATGATGAGTATAGTCAGGCGATAAAAGAGCTAAAAGACTTTAATGACAGTCTGCCCGAAGACGAAAAGTTATACTTCTCAGCTATTGATATAGAACGTGGCGTTTATCCAATTCCTAAAATATTGTCTTACTTATTGCCAAAAACGGGGACGCCATCAGATTCTATTTCCTTGCATGTACAGAGCATTAGAAGCTTGGCTTCTTACAATGACTTTAAGCTTGATCAAGAGGACAATGATAAGACGGAGTTTAATTTTTCACCAGGATTCCAATTTAAAACCAATGCAACACTGAATTTAGTTCATGATAATTTTTTAAAATTTCAAGATGACTATAAAATATATTTGGGTGTCAATTTTGAAGAATTTAAAAGCATAATCGTAAAACACTATCTCGCTCGTAAACAATGGTTGGAGTATGAAAATGATGGTGCAATACAGGAGTATATTTACCGAGAAAACTTTATGCATCAGCGGTTTTTGGAGGAGCAAGCTAGTCACGCTGGAAATTGGTTCGGCCAATTTGGAAGATGCCATACCACCCAAACCCTCCAAAATTCAAACTCTTGCGAGTGGTTTGAGTTTAATAGTTTAGCCGACCGGATTAAAAACACGCCCGGTGATGCTTTCATTGATAAGGTTATGTCTATAGCCATTATTTACAATGGAGATCGATATACTAGTCCGGATCGCAAAACGGTAGAAGAAGAGTTTGATAAGTATTTTGATGATGTAGATGACAATAGTATTGTTCTTTTGGATATATCCAAGGACAGTATTTTGCAAGATGCTTTTGGTGCAGATTTCAATTATATTTTTCTGAATAGGTATGAAAAGGGTGCTGCCGAAAGTGTATATGATATATATGATGACTACGGAAATTCAGATGTTGGTCTAAAAATTACTTTTGGTTATTCGGATTGGAACCTAGATTTGAATAGTCTTCTATTTGCGCTACCGCTTTTATCAGTTGAATCTGATTTCCCTGAAACACTTGAAAATTTCGAAATGAATATAAGCACGAAGGTAGATAGACTACTAACCACTGGAACTACAATCGGGTGGAGTATGCCTAGATCTTTTTCGTTTGAAAGCAATGATGAGATATCATTTAAAGTCAATCACTTTTTCATCAAAAACTTTTTCTATTTTGATTTAACACCAAGTTCTCCTATTTATGACTTAATGCCTGGCTTCGGTTTGGGATATGCAAGACTGCGTATGAGAGGAACAGAGCATAAAAATGGAAATCAGGATTTGTCCACTGGTTGGTTAGGCGAACTCAGAAACTATACGTATACCAATCCTGCTTTTATGGGAGATGTGAGATTTGCGATAGAGATTAACTTTCGAAAAATAAACATCGGATATGTAACTGGGTATAATTTAGATTTTTCAAATAAAACGTGGAAATCAGAAAATACTTTACTTGACTTTGGGCCAAGCACTTCATACAAGGGTAGTTTTAGCACCTTTTATGTTGGGTTAAATTTCTAAATCCGCCTATTTAATCTAACTGTGTTATGAGATTTGGAATTATAGTAAAATTTAGAGTGTTATCAATTGTAGAATAGCTTTAGTTATTTTAATAAGCTAATTCTACTCTTCTAGCAAGATAATTTCTTCAATAAGCAGTTCGCAAACTTCTGTTGCTTCTTCTATTGCGGTTTTTAATTGACCGTGCTCTTTTCCCAGTTTCTCAATTTCAGATGCGGAAAGAGAAGAAGCGTCTGCAAGTTTTTTCTCTAAAGCCGTGCACGTTTCTACTAATTTTTCAAGTGCAGCTTCTTTCTGCTCTAATTCCTTTTGAAGTTTTTTAAGCTGAACTTCGTTTTCGTCTCGTTGTTTCCACGTATTTTTACTCGTGTCTTCTTTTGCTTCTTCTTTCTGTTTGTTTCCAGGGTTTGTGGAAGGTGTAATACCAGCCGCTTTGTCCTTTTCTAGTTTATACAAATATTCTTTGTATGTACCAGGATATTCTTTTACATCTTCATCTTCTATCCACCATATTTTATTGGCAAGTTTTTCAATAAAATACCTGTTGTGCGATACAAATATGAGCGTGCCTTCGTATCGCTTTAGTGCTTCGATAATGATCTCAATAGAATCAATATCCAAGTGGTTAGTAGGCTCATCTAGTAGTAAAAAATTGGCTTCAGATACCAAGGTTTTAGCCAAACTTACTCTCGCTTTCTCTCCTCCAGAAAGTACTTTTATAGGTTTAAAAACATCATCACCGCTAAATAGAAAACACCCAAGCATAGATCGCAATTCTGTTTCTAATTTGTGTGGAGCATCGTACTTTAATTCTTCTAATATTTCATTTTCCAACTTCAGGCTTTCCAGCTGATGCTGAGCGTAGAATGAGGTAACTACATTATGGCCCTCAGTTCGTTTTCCTTCAAATTGCTCTTCGTTTGCAATTATTCGTAAAAAGGTAGACTTACCCGTTCCGTTGGCACCAATAAGCGCTATTTTATCACCACGTGTAATTTGTCGATGAACATTGGAAAAGATTTGATTTTTCCCAAAGTTTTTGCTTATGTGGTTTACGT
>JBEAPG010000061.1:0-7889 GCA_041164545.1 Bacteroidota bacterium | reverse complement strand
TTTAAAGTTTGCAAAAACTTCTGAGCTAATAGCCCTGGAGAAAAAGAGATTTAACGGTTTTAACTCCACATCGAAATTGGCAAGCCCAATTGATGTACCATTTCTATAATTTAGGTCAAAACCACGCACACCATATATAAGATGAATAAGCGAGGGTTGAACATTCGTTCCAAATGGCCGATTAAAATAGTTACTTAGCACGTCGTACTGGCTTCCACCTAAAGTAAAAACATTGGGTGCTGCACCAATGGAATTGGCAAAATGAGATTTTATAGAAATACTAGCCCAATAATTTAATTGTCTTTTGGCTTCTATTCGCAATTGTGAAGTTGTATTAAATCTAGACTGATTAACTAGCAATTGTGGTGCTATCGTAAAATCCGCTTTTAAAGATGTATTGGCATGTTGCACATTGAATTTAGCGCCTAAGCTTAGCGTAGAATACAAAATATGCTCACCAGGAAAACTAAGTGATTCTTGGTCTATGGCTAGTCTGGTGCTTCTGTTTGACCTTGCTTCGAGTGCGGCTCTTATTTCAATTGGATTGCAAACCTGGCGAGATACCTGAGCACCTAGCACATCGGTTAGATACTTATATCGCATATCGTCTGCAAACATTAAACGCTGTCGGTGTAGTCCGCTTAGCTGCGAATTCCAATTACCCCTTTTTGAATAGATCAGTCCGATATCTTGTGCACCTCGTTGAATAAATCCGCTAAACAAAATTTGCAACTCCTTGGTATTGAACTGATTTTTGAAAAGACTTGATAGGCGAACATTAATATTGTTCGGGGTAAGTGTTGGTACTTGCTCCACAAATGAGACTTGATTGTTTATCATCAAATCGTTATTGAGCTTTACTACTAATTCTGTTGGTTTAATAATGTCAGGAGCAAGAATTTCGGATGCAGATAAGTTGTTTCTGCTTGCTTCTACCTTTACCAATGAATCGTAATTGGATAGCTTAAAGTCGAAAACAGGATTAATCGGGCTTTGAAAGGTGTAATGCTCAAGCGAGTCTATTTCTGTTTTTGGCTTAGTTGTAGCAGCTGCATTATTCCTCTCTATATCTATACTAAAAAAAGAATGCTCTAACGAATCGTAGGTATAAAACTCGTCGGTTGGAATGTAATCTGCCAAAAATAGGGAGCTATGCTCGCCACGTTCTAAGTACTCCACAAACACTTCATTGGAATAAAAATGAAATCCAATATTAGAACGGTAATTGGTAACATACCGAATAGTCCCTTGATTCACATTTAACAACTTCCCATTCCAAATCCCGTTTTTACTACTATTAAACAACAAAACAGAATCGTTTGCCCAGATTACTTGTTTGATGGATTCATTGGCCAATGAAATTGACTTGGAATATTCATTCTCCAAATTTTGTATAACAATGTATGACGCACCTCCTTTATACGTTGCATATGCTAAATGGGAGTTAAATACACTAAAACTCTCGACATATTGACTTATGGTTCGTACTTTTTGCAGTGTAACTCCATCCCATTTCCAAATTTGGCTATTATCAAGTCCGCTTTGCAGCATATAAATCGTTTTATTAACTGTAATACAATCTGAAACATAGGCAAGTGACAGCCTTTGTTTTGTCTCAAAATCATCTACTGAAGATAAAATATCCACCCCGTTTTTGGTATTTAGAACAAGATATATTGAGTTGGAAGTAGATAATATACTACCGCTGAATTTGTTGTTTGGGAATTCATCCTTACCTAATATATATATCTTCTTTTTCGTTTTGGTTGTTAAATTATTCTCGTACAAAACCACTCCCCAAATGGTTTTCTCTAAACTATAATACAGATTCTGATTTATAATGAGTAAATCAAGTAACTCATTCGAATTCATTTGAAGTCCATGAATGGGATTTGGCTTTTTTTGATCAATCTCATACCCGTCATTGAAATAGTCTAAAGCACCCTTATATACGTCATTCATAGAAATTTGGTAGGCATAAAATAGGGCTGCATTGAACTTTCGAGTGAGTCTAGCCATATATAAAATGGTAGAAATGGAGTTTTCTCCGTACTTATATACTATATATTTCCATATGGATGCACCTTTTATTTCTGTTAGATGATTAGGGATTGCATTGAATTTTTTAAGGCCTTGCTCATCGTGTATTACTCTCCAAATATTGTCCGTTTCTAACGACCATTGGTCTGCCAAATAAAAAATAAGTCCTGGAACAACCCATTCTGGCAAATGAATAAGGTTGGCGTTTCTCACCTTGTCTTGTAGCGTACCGCCATTCATCATTTCGTCTATTAACACTCCGGCAGCTGCTTTTCTAAACTCAAATCTGATTTGTGCTTCTGACATGGTAGAATGAATAATGGCTGGTTTTTGCTCCAAATTGATAAGTCCTCCACTGCCTTGTGATGCGATTTGATTGGGCAGCGACAAAGCATTCACCGTGCTTTTTTTATCCGTTAAAAAAATAAGAATGGGTTGATTTACGTGATAATTGAGCTGCTTTTGAAGTTGAGATAACTCCATTTTAAACACAGAATCTAAGTATGGCAGCGTTGCATTTAGCGAATCTGTATAGTAATAATGAAAGTCAGCATCCGCTTTCAATTTCCAATTTTGGCTATACGTATCAAGCTGAAAAAAGCCTAAAAGAAAAAGGAGAATAAACCGATATGTATACTTGCTCTTTGCCACAAATTGGACTGCAATATACTTATAACGTATTTAATCTGAAATGGATATTTATTGGCTAGTAAACTTTAAAAATTCTTTTTTAATAATGTAGGTTTGCTGCAATGCAACACTCGCAAGATTATTACATCAGTTTAGAAGACAAATATGGAGCGCATAACTACAAACCGCTTCCGGTAGTTTTAGAAAAAGGAGATGGCCCATTTGTATGGGATACGGACGGTAAAAAGTACTTTGATTTTTTGAGTGCGTATAGCGCAGTAAATCAAGGACACTGCCATCCAAAAATAGTGGATGCATTAAAAAAACAAGCGGAAACTTTGACGCTTACATCACGGGCTTTTTATAATAATGTGCTTGGTGAATTCGAAAAATATGTAACCGAATTTTTTAGGTATCAAAAAGTGTTGGCTATGAACTCGGGTGCAGAAGCAGTGGAAACCGCATTAAAACTGTGCAGAAAATGGGCTTATGTTAAAAAAGGAACTGCAGAAAATGAAGCGGTGATTCTTTTTGCAACTGAGAATTTCCACGGACGAACTTTGGGTATAATATCCGGAAGTACAGACCCTGATAGCCGCGGTGGATTTGGGCCCTATTTACCTGGTATTCAGGTGATAGATTACAACAACTTAGATGCCTTAGAAAATGCATTAGCTGCTAATCCGAATATTGCTGGTTTTATAGTAGAACCTATACAAGGTGAGGCCGGTGTAGTGGTTCCGGAAGATGGCTACCTGAAAAAAGCAGCTGAATTATGCAAAAAACACAATGCTCTTTTCATAGCCGATGAGGTGCAAACTGGTATTGCCAGAACTGGCCGTTTGCTTGCTACGTGCGGCAATTGCACTTGTGCGGCAAAAGATTGCTCGGGAATTCCTGAGGTAAAACCGGATATTCTTATTCTGGGCAAAGCACTAAGCGGCGGGGTATATCCGGTAAGTGCAGTATTGGCCAATGATGACGTAATGCTTTGCATAAAACCCGGAGAACACGGCAGTACATTTGGTGGAAACCCTATAGCTGGCAAAGTTGCCATGGCTGCATTACAAGTAATTAAGGATGAAAAGCTTGCTGAAAATGCAGATGCAATGGGCAAAATATTTAGAGTAAGAATGGAAGCTATCGATTCGCCTTTGATTACCTTAGTGAGAGGAAAAGGGCTTTTGAATGCAATAGTTATAAAACCTTTTGAGCACAACTTTGAAGAAAGAACGGCGTACTACGTATGTTTAAAATTGAAAGATGCTGGCCTACTTGCTAAGCAGACACATACTCATATTATTCGTTTTGCTCCTCCGTTGGTTATTAATGAGAAACAAATGAATGAAGCTTGCGATATTATTGAAGAGGTTATTTTGAGTTTATCGTAGTTTGTTGATTTAGTTCGCCGCGGCGAATATGATGTAAGATTTAAGATATATGACTTAGGACTTTTCTGAGATTCTAATTCATCGTGGCAAATAGATTTTAGATGATGGACTTTTGTATCGTACCTACTTAAAATAAAAATCCTTCGAGTATATCGAGGGATTTTTATTAGTTTGCGTACCAATATGTCAAATTGTACTTCGGTAAGGTTTTTTGGAATTGCGTTAGGAATAGTTGTATTTGCTTGTTGTGTTTTTTCCTGCTCTTCGCGTAAATCTTCCAATTTTCATATTGATTTTAAAAAAATAGAATCTCAGCCTTACCCATATATGGCCCTATATGGAGAATATATTTACAATAGATAAAATTGCGCAAAGTGTCACACTCAAAGCACCACTAAATCAGATAAAGTGCCTATACCAAATAATCGCATCTACTATACTAAATCGTTCCTATATCATCTTTTAAAAGATCCGAATATGGTAATGGGTAATAGTACTATGCCATCTTACAGGCATTTAGATTTTAAACCTATGAGCGCCAATATACTTGTGGATTTAGCCATAAAATAGTCTATTGTATCGGATAGAGACTCAATTGACAAACTGCTGCAAGATGAATTTCTAAAAATTAGAGCTGAATTTTATGAAGAAGACTTACCTATTAATAAGCGAGAAATGTTTGCTTTAATATGCTATGTTGCTGCCATTCCACCTACAAAAGCACAAACCAGGGCGGCAGAACAAGCAAAAAAAGAAGAGATAAAAAGAGATAAAATCCAATTGACTGATAGAAAAATTAACGATCAAATGCTGCTAAACTTAGCAGCTAAAACTAAAAACGTGGATGCCGGTATGGCTATTTTTAGTGCAAACTGCAAGGTCTGCCATAATGTAAATGCTAAAGGTATGCTTGGACCAAACTTAACCGACACCTATTCGAAACATGGTTCCAATCCAAGATCAATTTTCAATACCATTTACTACGGAGTCCCAGAAAAAGGAATGCGCCCTTGGAAAAGTGATTTATCCCTTTACCAAATTGCCGATGTGACGGCTTATATTATCTCCTTAAAAGGGTCAAATCCAAAGGACGGATAAGAACCTGAGGGAGTGGAAGACTAATGCTATTCAGAAAGTGGCAAAAAAGACTAAAATAGAAGTTCAATATCCCATACACTCGGTGTGGAATCAAAAGGTGCGCTGGTTTAGCCTTATTGCTCTTATTGGATTTGTACTTTTAGCTTACGCACTTTTAAACGATCAACCTACTCGAACCTATTGGCAAATTGGCGATGTCATTCTTTATCTCATAGCGACTTCCTTGGTTTTACTTGCCGCTTTTAGCTTGTTTGGAATGAAGAGTTATGAGATTACTGAAAACGACATAGTAGTACGAAACTATTTTTATAAAAAGCGAAGAAGCATACCTCGTCAGGCTATAACATCGTGGCACGAAATAGAAAACGAAGATAAAAATGGAAACATAACGAGTAAATCTCTTACCCTCCATTTCCAGCCTCCTCACAAAAGATTAAAAATGGATTCTACCTATTTTGTGAATTATGGCACATTAAAAAAAGTGCTAACCAAAGGTATTTCTAAAAATGAAAAAGCAGAGGAAAAAGTATATCGCTTTTGGAGTATCGGAATAGGATTGCTTTTCTTGTGTTTTGGTTTCTTGCTACTCCCGAATTTTGGCAAAAAACCAGTTTTAAGCAAGTACGATTTTGAATATGTAGAGGGACAGCTAGTACAACACAGCATTACATCGAGCGGACGAAAACACAAGACCTATCATTTGGAAATTGGAATTGCCGAATATCCCGAGTTTACCTTTAAAATGAACGATGATGTGTGGGTGGCAAGTGAACTGAGAAGGGTTAATCAAGCGCTACAAACCGGAGAAAATATAAAGCTGGCTATCAAAAAAGTATCTTATGATAAAAAGATAAAGCGCAACGCGCCTCTCACCTTTTGGGACAAACACTCTGGCTATTACGGCATTAGCTTCTATGGCATATACAAGTCATCTGAAATGCTACTGCCATTGAGCTATACATTACCTGTTTTGCAAGAACCCAAAGACAATTGGAATTTAGGATTTGACTTAGTCATACTCCTTCTGTTTTGGGGATTTGCTATTTTGTTTTTCTATTTAGGATTTGCCAATCGTACTAAAGCCAAATCGGACTAAGAAACGCTTATTACGTCCTTATTTTTAGCAGGAATCTGATCCATTGCACGTTCTGCAATAGCGGTAATGGTAAGCGAAGGATTTACGCCCGGATTTGCAGAAATCATAGAACCATCTATTACCATCATTTTTTTATACCCAAACACATGGTTGTTTTTATCTATTACCCCGCTGTGGATGTCCTCTCCCATTACTGCCCCACCTAAAATATGCGCTGTACTCGGTATTCCTGCCAAGGTTTCTAAGGCAAATGACGTGGCTACTCCGTTTATTGCTTTTGCATAAGCCCTCACCAATGCTATGGATTCGGGAATAAAAGGGGTTGGTTTTTTACCGCTATTCATTCTAGATCCCAACATACCAAAAATGCCGCGTTTCAGTTTTAGCGTACTATCAAGGGTTTGCATAAAAAGCAAGACCACCGTTTTCTTGGCCCAGCCGTTTTTTAGGTACATTTTATAGTAGGTGCGTGGTGATTTTACTAAGAGCACCAACACCCTAACTAGGCGTATAACTACATTATTCCCAATGCTATACGGCATATGTACTGGTTTCCAAGCTTCGGAACCTTCGCCATAGCGGCATATTTCGAGTGAGCTATTTTCGTCGGTATGCAAAATGCTACCAATGGCTATTCCTTTTGATACATCCTTCTCCTTGTCAAATGTAGAAACACTAATCAGCGTTTCGTTATTACTTCGTATGTCTTGTCCCAGTTTATCCGAAAGCTTCGGCAGCGATTTCGGTTTTAGTTGGAGTAATAGTTTTACCGTGCCCAACACACCGCCGGAAAATATAACTCCTCGGGTTTCTAATTTTTGAGATTTGGCAAAAAAACGCGTGCTTGGTTTTAGGGTAACGGTATAGCCTGTTTCCCCATCTCCGGCATTTAGTGGTGTTACGTCTATTACCTCGTTTTCGGCTAAAATAGTGGCCCCCAACTGCTGTGCTAGGTGCAAGTAATTTTTGTCTAATGTGTTTTTAGCGTTGTGCCGGCAGCCGGTCATACACGCTCCGCAAAAGGTACATCCCGCTCTTTCAGGCCCCTTGCCGTTGAAGTAAGGATCTGGTTTTGCAACACCTGGCTCGCCAAAGTACACGGCCACATTGGTTGGCTCGAATTTGTGCGGTATACCCATTTCTTGAGCCACTTTTTGCAAAGCAAGGTCGCCGTCAAATAGCTTTGGGTTGGGTGCTGCACCCAGCATTTTAAGGGCGGTTTGGTAATACGGCTGTAAATCGGTTTCCCAGTTGTTCAGGTTTTTCCAGCTGCCCGAAGTAAAAAAAGGTGTTTTTGGAATAGGCAGGGTATTGGCATATACGAGCGAGCCACCGCCCACTCCTGTTCCTGAAATTACAGTTAGATGCCGAAAAATAGAAATTTTCATTATGCCAAAAAACCGAATCAAGGGCATCCATAGCCATTTTTTGAAATTCCAGTTGGTTTTGGCAAAGTCGGATGCGGAATACCATTTCCCTTTTTCTACTACCAATACCTTGTATCCCTTTTCTGAAAGTCGTAGTGCACTTACCGACCCACCAAAACCACTACCTATTATTATATAGTCGTATTTCATACCGAAGGCGTATTTCGTTTACCGAGCATCTTCCTACAAAAATGGTGTTTTCTTAGT
>JBEAPG010000060.1:0-7919 GCA_041164545.1 Bacteroidota bacterium | reverse complement strand
GATATATGATTTAGGATGTAAGATATATGATGTAAGATATAAGATGTATGATTTATGATGTAGGACTTCTTGAAATGACGCAAGATTTATTGATTCAGGACTTAGGACTTTTATATTATATGTCATTGGTCAATTTTCCTGAGTCAAATTATCAAAATTATCAATCATTTGACATTGAACATTTGACATTGAACATTAATGATTAAAATAACAGATATAACAAAAACATACGACGACGGCAAGGTGCAAGTGCAGGCTGTGCGTGGCGTAAGTCTAGAAATAGAGCGAGGCGAATTTACGGCTATCGTGGGTCCGAGTGGAAGTGGCAAGACAAGCTTACTCAATATTATAGGCGGCTTAGATACGGCAAGTAGTGGCCAGGTTTTGATTGGAGATCAGGATTTAAGCAAACTTTCGGACAATGCATTGATTGATTTCAGACTACATCATATTGGTTTTGTTTTTCAGAGTTACAATCTTATTCCCGTGCTTACAGCTAAAGAAAATGTAGAATTCTTGATGCTCTTGCAGGAGCAAAACGAAAGTGCTCGAAACGAACGTGCAAACCAACTGCTGAAAGCCGTTGGCTTAGAAGACCAAATACATAAAAAGCCAAACGAAATGAGCGGCGGCCAGCAACAACGTGTAGCTGTTGCACGTGCATTGGCAAGTAAACCCGATTTTGTGTTGGCGGATGAACCTACCGCCAATTTGGATAGCGCAAGCACTACAAACTTGCTGGATATAATGTATCGTTTAAACCAAGAAGAAAATATGACTTTCATATTCAGCACCCACGACCAACGCGTTATAGACCGAGCAAAACGGGTAATTACGGTAGATGATGGAAAGGTGATAAGTGATGTTTGCAGGTAAGATTACTGCTTTATCATCTTATTTAGAGTCTTAGAACCATCATTAAAGTATGTGGTTACATAATACAACCCATTAACTAGCTCGTTTATTAAATAGTATTCGCTCGGCTCAAAAACAGCCAGAATTTCACCTAAACTGTTAGATACGGATACTTGCCTTACCTCATGTTTATTTACAATATCTAGTACAAAATAATCGGTTGCAGGATTTGGATATAGGGTATGCAACATCATTTGCACCTCATCTACCGAAGCTATTCTATTATGAGCAACTAGAATACAATGTAGATTATTAGCAAACAATTGAGCTGAATCTTCCTCTCTATACATACTATCAGCACCCAAAGACCAAACACGCAAAGTTAAACATAAGTCTATGCCTACTCTATGGTTGTAGTATTTAAGCGGAAAACTTGTACTAAGTCTAATACTATCGCCAGCCTCTATATCCAAAGGAAAAGCACCCATAGTTGGCGGGTCTAAATATACGTTAGCCAATAAAATTCTAATCCAATACCTATCGCCCATATTTATTTTATCAGGCCCGTTATTATATATCCAATAGCCTACGCTATCTTGCCCAGGACTGATGTAGTAGTGGCCGCTATCTGGGTAGGCTATTTTTACACTAACATCTACTAGCCGTTTTTGCTGAGCAAAAATCTGTATGCTGAAAAAACTGAGTATAAAAACGAATAAGCCTATTCTTGTATAATTACTTTTTGCGTCCATACGTTATTTTCGCTCGATAATGTTACAAAATACACTCCGTTTATAATCTTGGGCAATGGTACCAACTGCTCAAGGCTTGTTTTCTTAAAATCTGTCTTATAAATTTCTCTTCCTACACAGTCCATCATTTGCATGCTGATGCTGCCTATAAACTCTGATTTGAGTGTAAAGCTAGATTGTGTAATAGGATTTGGATAGAGCGTAAATAAGTCATTCTCCATAAGTGCTTCTACCCCACCCGTTTTAGGTTTGCGATGTACAACATATACCACTGCTATGTTGTCTTTTTGAACATCATCGGTGAACTCGCTTTGTAAAGGTCTCACTTTTTGTCGACCAATTGCAAGTGGTTTCACTCTTAATTGGAAATTATCTATATCTTCTCTCCCATTTATGGAAACTGTATCCGAAATGTAAAATGAATCTCCGGGTATAATTATCTTACCTATTGCCTTATATCTGTCTGCTTGTGTAGGGACATAAGCATGTGCTGGTCTCCATTTTATTGAGTCATTTGCATACATACTATCTGGGCCTTGGTTTACTAATTTAAAGGTAAAGTGAATCACGGTGGGCGACTGAATGAGGTCTCCTGTTTTTGGTTCTGTAAACTCTGCTCGTAAGTCGCAGTACCTAGGTTGTACTTGTGCCTGTGTATCTACAGAAAATAAGATAACAATGGCTAAAATTAATTTTTTCATAATGTTCACTTTTTAGGGTTAGTGGATGGTTCAGAACTTCGAATATCACACTCACAACAGATATCTATTTGCGTAAATATGTGTAAATCATCACAATCTTCAGGCAAATATGCAGGACAAGGTTCAATAGTTAGGTCAATTTCAAAAGTCCTACAACCACATGGAACTGGATCAGGATTAACACTTGGAGGCTCCGCTGACATTCCCAAGCATTCAGCACAATGATCATCGAAATTAATTAAATCCGTTTCAACTCCAATATTCAAGTCTTCATGAACATTAGCTGGATCGTTGGGATCAGCAATATCACTCCAATGCTTTTTTAAATCAAAGTGATAATCCCCACAAAAACCATCTAATATGTTATCAAGATTTAGTTTAAAATTATCAAAAGTGAAACACGATTGTTCTGACTCAAATGTGATCGCTTCTAGAAGTGTTGTGAATTGAAGTGTGGTAGGAATAGTAGAAAATACATTCCCACTTTCATCAACATTCAAAGGTGTAATAACTATGTAGTCCACATCATTTCCAAAGCTAAATTTCCCAGTATTATTTTGCCCATTAATATACAATTCAACAGCATCTTTATGTACAATTGCAGGGTCTGGTGGTGTTGAAATTGGTACATTCAACCAGAGTTGAAATGGCGGTTCAGTCAATCCATCATAGTTAAATGTTGTTTGAATCCCATTTATATCGAACGCTTCGATACTAACAAGATCGTAAAATGATGCACCAGTTTGCAGAAACTGATAATCAACAAAGGGGATAATGTTTTTTGTTCCTCCATCTAAATCCACCGTTTGAAAACAATTTGTAAGTTTTAGTGACTGATTACCATTCTGAGCTATGAGACCACCAAAACAAAGTAGAAAAACTAGTATTAAATAGAGTTTGCTGTTTGCTGTTTGCTGTTTGCTGTTTGCTGTTTCATAATCCAAAAATAATCAACTTTTCTGATAAACACAACCCTAAATTAGTAAAAAAATATTTCTTTTTCGCACAAGAAGAAAATATGACGTTTGTATTCAGCACGCACGACCAACGTGTAATAGACCGTGCAAAACGGGTAATTACGGTAGATGATGGAAGAGTGGTGAGTGATGTGCGGAAGTGAAAGTACTAGTAAGCGTTTACTTTTACAAAACAAATACAGAAAAAGTGGCACCTAGCTCAAATAATCTCTACTTTTGAAACGTTTACTTGCTATGCGAAAACTAGTTGTTTTTTTGATGATGGGTATGGGCTTACTAGCCCAGGCTCAAATAGGTGGCACATCGGCTTTTACCTTTGCACTTATTGAAAATAGTGCCAAAAACACAGCACTTGGTGGTGTATCAATCACCAATCCAGACGTGGACCCTTCAACTGGTTTTCAGAATCCTTCGCTTATAAATACCCAAATGCATAATTCGGTTTCATTGAGTTACGCTAACCATGTAGCTGACCTAAATTATGGTTTTGCCAGTTATGCCAGAAGTATAGATAGTACAAACCATTTGCTTATCAGTATGGGATATTACGATTATGGTGAATTTGTGAGAACCAATATAGCGGGCGAAGTTTTGGGAGCATTCAGAGCGGCAGATTACACATTTCAAATAGGGTACAACAGAAATTACAGCGATAAGCTAAGCTTTGGAGCAAATACTAAATTTTTGTATTCTGCGTACGAAGCCTATGTTAGCACTGCCGCAGCTATTGACTTGGGCGGGCATTACTACGATTCGGCCAACTTATTTTCTGCAGCACTTTTGGTAAAAAACATGGGATATCAACTGATTAGATTTGATGACAATAGCCCTCGCGAACCTTTGCCTTTTGATATACAAGCAAGTTTTAGTAAAAAACTGAACCACAATCCATTGCGATTTACACTTACGCTTCATAACTTACATAGATGGAATAATTCGTACGTAAATGTAAATGCAAGAAACAAAGAAATTGACCTAGAAACAGGAACAATCAAAAATCAGCAACTCACATTCGGTGACAAGGCAATGCGCCACGTTATTTTCAATACTGAGTTTGTTTTTTCACCTAATTTTCAAATACGTGCAGGTTATAATCACCAAAGAAGAGTGGAGCTAGGTCCTGAAAACAGAAGAGCATTGACTGGCTTTAGCTGGGGCGTTGGCATTGGTGTAAAAAAATTATTCTTGAGCTATGGCTCTGCTGGTTACTTCCCCGGCATAGCGAGCAATTACTTTACCGTTTCCAGAGATTTAAGTGGATTCAAAAAAGCTAATCGCTAGTTGCAAGGTTGAAGGTTTAAGGTTTAAGATTTAAGGTTTTAATAAAATGACTCAGGAAGATTGACACATGACTCAAGATTAAAAGTCTTACAGCTTGTCTTACGTCATTTAAATTATCGTAAATCTTATATCATACATCTTAAATCTTCCATCCTCCATCCCAAATCTACATTATTCTTCAAACACACTTTGTAAATAAAAAAATAGGTTTATGTTTGACACTGATTGACTGCTAAGATAAACATAGCTATAGATGGACACTCCAGTTGCGGCAAAGGAACCCTCGCAAAAAACATTGCAAAGGAATTGGATTACATGTTTATAGACAGTGGCGCAATGTACAGGGCAGTAACCCTTTATCTCCTGCGCAATTCCATTTCGCTGCAAGAAGTAAAACAAGATCCGGCTCTTCTTGGCTATATCCATATCCATTTTGAATATGATGCAGACAAAGAATTTTTTGTAACCTATCTCAATGGAGAAAATGTAGAACAAGAAATTCGAGAAATGGAAGTAGCCAGAAATGTAAGCAAGGTAAGCACCTTAAAAGAAATTCGGACCTTTCTAGTAGCGCAGCAGCAGGCAATGGGAAAAAACAAGGGAGTAGTTATGGATGGACGAGACATTGGAACAGTTGTTTTTCCTGATGCAGAACTCAAAATTTTTATGACCGCCAATCCAGAAATTCGCGCCCAACGAAGGTATGATGAGTTGAAGAAAAAAGGGGTGCATGTGAATTACAATGAAGTGCTTCACAACTTGAAGGAGCGAGATTATATCGATTCTAACCGAGAAACTAGTCCACTAAGCCGTGCTGAAGATGCAATTACGCTCGACAATTCAGCTATGAGTAAAGACGAACAGGCTCGACTCGCATTGCAGTGGGCTAAAGGCGTTATTAAAGCGCTATCTGTTAGAAGCTAATCTATTTAGCATCGCTTCCAAAGATTTTGCTAATCCATCTTCTTTGTGGTGACATGTAATTTCGTTCGCAATGGCTTTTACTTCTTCTCTTCCATTTCCTACAGCCACGCCCCAACCTACGGATTCTAGCATTTCCATATCGTTATAATTATCTCCAAAAGCCATTATTTCATCAAGTAACACATCGTACTTAATGGCAATTAATTGAATGGCAGTTGCTTTATTGATGGATTTATTGGCTAACTCCAGATATGTATCTTTACTTCGGTATGCAGAAACAGTTTCACTAAAATTGTTGTACAAAAATTCCATCATTTGGTCTATATGCTCCACACTTCCCATACACATTATTTTATGTGCCCCTTGCGCTTTTTGACACACTTGCTCTTTGATGGCTTTGTAATCTGCTATTTGTGCTTGAACCCGCGTATTATTGATTTCACGCTCAGTCCAATAATCCATTTGAGGGGCATACCAATTATCGTTTTCGTATACACTGGTGTGCAATGCAAGCTCCTCTCCAAAATCAATAATTTTCGAAGTAATGTCTGATGGAATAGGAAGCGAGAATAAAACATCAGCAGCTCCATTTTGTCCTTTTTTGTCTAAAACCAAGGCGCCATTGTAGCAAATCAATCGTTCATTAATACCCAATTCTTCATGGAAATAGGTCATAGCACTTGGCATTCTACTCGATGCAAGTATCAAAGGTATTTGGTGCTGATGCACCGCACGTTTTAAAACTTGTAATGTATAAGGTGAAAGTCCTCGGTTGATATCAAGTAACGTTCCATCCACATCGGTACAAATAAGTTTAATTGGTTTCATCTAAAGAATTGCGAAACTAACAGATTAATTTGAGTTGGCGATTTTCTTGAAGCACAACAACTTAATTGCTATCATATCAATCATAGAACAAGCTTTGCATATCAAATGTCAAAGCACGGTATTACTTAAAATTCGCCGTAATACTTTTTCTAATAGAATTCCCTTGCCAATCCTCAATACTAAATGAAACTATCATAGTTTCCGGCACATTTACAGGGTTTAATGGACACAGAAATTCGTCATTAAAACTCGTTTCATTATCTTCCAGTTTATCTAAAAGCACCTGACCATTAATTTTCTGCCGTTACTTTCTTTATGCTACCCGCCGCTGCAAAGTGTGCATATATACCTCTAGACCGTGTGCCCGTTACATTCGTATCATTAACGATATAAATTGGATTATTCCAATAATCTCTTCCCTCGTAGAAAGATATTTCTGGTTTAGGTATAAGCTGCGAATCTTCGTATTTTGAACAGCTCATAATAACGAGTATCCAAAATAATACTAAAAAAATATAATTGCTTTTCATAATTAGTTCCTTGCTGAATATCCTATTGTTACTCCAAAATTTAATTTGATATATATTATCATCTGGAAAATCCATCCCATAAACTCCTGGTCTATTAAATACACCTGGTAACATAGCAACTTCCAATCCAATTGTACATCCAACTGGTTTTAAAGAAGTTTTCACATATGCCATTTTGAAACCAACAAGATTCACTAAAGTCGGCTCTAATACTACTTCTTCATCTTCAGGAGCTAGAACTCCGGAGACTCCTGCTTTCTGATAGTTTATTGGGACAATATCCATCCAATTCCTTGGACCCTCAGAATTGACAATTTAAACTTACGAGTGTACTCCAAATCATATTCGGAACCATCAGAGATTATCCATCCTACAATTCTCCCAATAGGGTCTGTTATCGCTGTTCTAGAAAAAGCTACACCCGAAACACGCTTCACAGTAACTTTTTGATATCCAATCTCAAACATTTTAGAAGTAGTTTGTGCAGCTACACCATACTCGTGATATGTCTTGGCCGATTCCGTAGAATCCCAATAGGGGGGTAATAAACTTTTACTCCTACCTAAAAAAGTGTAATTTTTATTGGCTGAAAACTGATTATAGCCTAAGGCAAGATAATGATATTTATTAGAATTACGTTTTTCTTCATTTTTTGAAAATTGATATTTTAATATCGGATTAAGATAATTATATGAATCCTCTCTTTCTTTGCGAGTAAATCCATAATCCACTTCAAATCCTAGTTCACGAATAAGAACATTAAGTCCTACTGATTGCCCAGAATAGCCAGTACCATCTATCATCACCGGATTAAAAATATTGTAATGGACTTGAAATATGTTTTGTCCAACAAGTGGTTGTGCGCCACTAAGCAATATTATAAAAATTAGTAAGCAAACGGACCGAATTTCAAATCGCTTATATTGATGAAATACTTTATATAATCGGGCTATTATGAAATTAAGACCTTTAATATTCAATGGGTAAATTTTTGAAATCAGTGTCCATTTTGGCTGATCTAATATTTTAAACCTTAAGGCTGATGAAAAGTGTATATTGGAAATTTACACA
>JBEAPG010000059.1:0-7975 GCA_041164545.1 Bacteroidota bacterium | reverse complement strand
GACGTATTAATTAGTTCTCCATCATCATTGGTCGTTTCTACCCGCCATACTTGGGTGCTTCTGCCTAAGTGTACAGGTTTTGCTGTGGCATATACGTTGCCGGATTTTGCACTTTTTACATGATTTGAGTTCAATGATAAACCTAAACACGCCTTATCTCTACCTGCCACAATATTTGCGGCGAGGCTGGCTACATTCTCGGCCAAAGCGGCCACTGCTCCGCCATGCAACATTCCCAATGGTTGATGAACAGTGCTGTTTACAGGCATTTTCATGGTAAGAAAATCTTCTCCTATTTCAGTCACTTCCATGTGCAAATGTTCTGCAAGTGTATTCTTGCCAAACTCATTTAATTGAGATATGTTTATAGATTTGTAGGGTATCAAGACAACAGACAACTTATAAAGTGAGTACAAAGAAAACGATTTATATTATTCGACACGGAGAAACTGACTTAAATAAAAAGGGCATAATACAAGGTAGCGGAATAGATAGCGACCTTAATGATACGGGAAAACAACAAGCAGAACAATTTTATAAAGCGTACTATCATATTCCGTTTGATAATATATATACCAGCGAGTTAAAACGTACGCAACAAAGCATAGCTCCTTTTGTAAAAGCAGGTAAAAGCTTTGAAGTGATTCCAGAATTTAACGAAATAAACTGGGGCATTTTTGAAGGCTTGGTGAGTACACCAGAAAGCCACAAAGTATACTTAGACATTACCAACGATTGGAAAGCTGGTTTGCTAGATAGAGCAATAGAAGGTGGAGAAACACCCAACCAAATGCAACGAAGACAGCGCTTAGGACTGGAAAAGCTACTTGCAAAAAAGCATGAAAAGCAAATATTGATTTGTATGCATGGCAGAGCTATGCGCAGCTTTTTATGTTTACTAACCAACAAGCCTTTAGAGCAAATGGATGAGTTTAAGCATCATAATTTATGCCTGTATGTGCTTAGAGAAAATGAGAGTGGCTTTGAGATAGTAGAACAAAACTGCTCTAAACATCTTTGGATTTAATCGCTTTTTTATCCTCTTGATGTTCCTTCACGTTTTATTTCCAAACTTCGAAGGGGGTAAATACATTTTACCTTTTTTTAAAAAGTAGCGCTGAAGTGCTATTTCAGAAAAACCAAATACAATAGAGCTGACAGCATAGTAAAGGACCCGCTCCCACTTAAATTCATCATCTATAAAAAGTGAAACCAGCATCAGCGGAATAAACATAGTAACACTTGAAATAAAGACGCGCCTAGCTGAATAGGTTAAATACCTTTTCTTAAATTCTTGGCGCTGCTCGACCTCTGTCATAACGACTAAATGGTCATAATTTCTTTCTCTTTTTGAACTATAGCGTCATCTATACGCTTGCTATAATCATCTATTACTTTTTGCACATCAACCTCAGCATCCTTGGCTAAATCTTCGCTTAATCCATCTTTTTGAAGACTTTTAATCATATCCAAAGCATCTTTTCTAGCACTACGAAGTCCTATTTTTCCGTGCTCGGCTTCAGCTTTTGCCTGTTTTACCAATTGTAATCTTCGCTCCTCGGTAAGCGGCGGAACGTTTATAATTACTTGCTCACCATCATTTTGCGGGTTTAAACCAAGGTTAGCATACATAATTGCCTTTTCAATTTCTTGAATCATGTTTTTTTCCCAAGGCTTTACCATCAGTGTTTTGGCATCTGGTGTATTTATGTTCGCTACTTGGCTCAACGGCACTTTACTTCCATAATATTCCAAAGTTACGCCATCAAGCATGGCTGGCATTGCCTTTCCCGCTCTTAGTTTCGATACTTCTGTAACAACGTGGTGAAGACTTTTTTCAGATCCTTCTTTTAACTCGTCTAGTACCAATTTAACATCCTCGTTCATTTTGATTTACTATTTTATTGTATTAAGTGCTTTGCAAAGAAAATCAATTATTTATTGAGTTACAAGAATAATGCCCGATACGCAACAAGAGAAGCTCCAGCAGTAAACATTAGGGCAAGAATTGCTGAATTTACAAATGTGTTTTTTGCATTATACGCATAAGCAAAACTTAATAAAACTGCCGCTGGATGCACAAAGTAAATAAGGAATTCTATCTGGGCTGTACTTAAAACTAAAAAAACGGCAATAGCCAATTGTAAGGCTAATGTGTAATTTAAAATTTTAGTTCGGTTCGGATACCGAAACGGATAATTCCCGATTTTCAAAAAGTGCATTATCAAATTCACTATGACTAAAGGGAAAAATAAGCGAATTACAATGGTATCAAAAACAGTATAATCAAACAGTAAGCTTGGAATTAACCCCATAATCTTATCTGGTATTTCCATTACAAATAGAATACCAGCATAGCTCAAAATCACCATTAAGAAATACATAAAGCTAAGTAAAAAGCTCTTTGTACTTCGCTTTCCGGTTTGCACGAATAGTAATACCACAGGTAAGAAAAGAAGAATACTCGTGTTTTCAATCGCTTGTGCAATGCCGAGAACCACTCCAAAAAACAGGATGTAATTCATACTTTTTTTGTCGTCTTCTCTGCTCTCAAATGCCAGAAAAAAAGCAACAAGCCACACAAAGCCAAGTACTAAATGCCGTAATGCAATATTGGGAAGAATTATAACCGAGATTACAATAAAAAGAATTAACGGTAATTGCGATTTTATACCTAAAATACTATAGCGAGTACACAACGCATTAAGAAACACGCCCTGCACAAACAGTAAACCCATTAAGATAAGTTCCTGCACGTCACTTACTTGTAGCACAAAAACATAACCAACTAAAATGGCTATAGAAAGTATGGCTGCCGAAACGGAGGAACGGGTAAGTGAATTAATCAATCGTATATAAGTTTGAGAATTGCAAATCTCCGATTTTTTGATGTAGGAATTATCACTTTGTTAGAAGAAACTTGTTTAGACTCGGAAGGAATAATGACTACATTGTCCAATTGATTTTTTAATAATTTCGCGCTTTCTACCACTCCATTGTTGTAAATGGTGTACTGCATTACATCTCCCGAACTTCTCAGTTGATCATTAAAAATAAGTTGCACAAATTTATCACCCACAAACACCACAGCAGAACTGAAATAACCACCATCGTTCACCGTAGTTTGATTTTTGGTAATTACTTTATACCAATCTACATAGCCTTCGCTGTCATAATTTAGCAGTAAAAGCTCATTGAAATTATAAATATTTTTGGATGTGCTTTGAGGTATCCCATTCACCATTATCACATCATCTTCGGTAGCAATTTCTTTTTGTTCTGCAATTACAAGCATACCACCATCGCTTCGAGGTATTACCTCCAAAATACCAAAACCATCAGATACAAACCCCGTATTTCTGTCATTTATATTGACATCCTTTATCAACTGCTCATTAAAATTGTTCATATTCAAATTCCCCTCAGTAAGTGACTCATCTAACTCAAAAAACAATGTTCCTTCGATACCCCGTGCGTTTTTATATCCATAAAAAGCTACCAATTTAGACTTATCTGTTTGCCTATCGTAAATCAATCTGCTCGACTTAAGTTCCATAGAATCGGATATGACAAAATCGTGAATAGAATCTTTGTCAAACACGTACAAGCTATGCTTAAACTCAAGCGTTCTTCTCCGTTTAGACTCCAATTCACTGCAAATCATTACCACTTCGCCCTTATTATTTATATCAAAATCGCGAATGATAAAATCTTCGTACGCAATTGGTAGTTCTACCTTTTTTTCTGAAACTTTTTTTAACTCACCCGTAAACACAAAGTGGTTTATAATGATGTTTTTTGACGTGCTAGGTTCACTATAAATTAGCGATATTTTCTGCTGATTATCGCTTATCCTCAACCGATAATTTCCCCTATCTCCATATTCTAAAACTGGTGATTCTGCTAAAATTTGTTCTTTGCCCTGAGCTTTTAAATCATAACTATACAACTGAGCTATTAATTGATTGCTCTGATTTAGCCTATTGTATTGAGACCGGACCAACAAAAGTCCTTTTTGCAATGCATAACATTTTACCAATCGTGCATTTTTCAGATCAATAGATTTTGTTATTTGCAACGTGAGCAAGTGAGAATAGCGCTCTAGAATGACACTTTTACTATAAAATCTGTTGCGATAGCGCAGTAAAAACACGCCTTTATCGTTTTCTGAAATTACTCTGGTAAATACAGCACCCCCTCTCAGTTTTGTCGGATTACTCCATTGTAACACTTGGCTCTTTGCAGAAAATGAGAATAACAAAACCAAGCAGAATGCGAAGCATCTATTTACGCAGTATCTTTGCAGTAGCAAACTCATTAAGTAACTAACGAATTTAATCAACTATTTCTTCTAATTGGAATATCAAATCGAAAATAAAATAAAAGTAGAGAAAGCAATTCTCATTGCAGTAGAGTCAAAAAGCAGCCCTTTAAAAAGCAGTACTGTTTTTTTAGAAGAGCTAGAATTTCTGGCATCAACCGCCGGCGCAGAAATACTTCGCTGGTTTGTACAAAGGTTAGAACATCCTAATCCAAAAACATACATAGGGCAAGGAAAAATAGAACAAATAGCGGCATACATAACTGAAAAAGAGGTAGATATAGCCATTTTTGATGATGAATTAAGCCCTTCTCAAATACGAAACTTAGAAAAACTGCTCAATTGCAAAATAGTAGATAGAAGCAGTTTAATACTTGACATTTTTGCTAAAAATGCAAGAACCGCTCAAGCCAAAACCCAAGTAGAATTGGCTCAAAGTGAATACTTACTTCCCAGATTAACCCGTATGTGGACTCACTTACAGAAACAAAAGGGTGGCATTGGTATGAAAGGTCCTGGAGAAAAGGAAATAGAAACAGATAGAAGGGTAATTCGAGATAAAATCGCAAAACTGAAAGACGAGCTAAAAAAGATTGATAGCCAAAGTGTTACGCGACGTAAAAATCGAGAATCTCAAAAAAGAATAGCATTAGTGGGTTACACAAACGTCGGAAAATCTACCATACTTAACTTGCTTGCAAAAACAGATGTACTTGCCGAAAACAAGCTCTTCGCTACGTTAGATTCGACCGTTCGTAAGGTGGTCTTCCCTCCAAATGAAAAGCACTATAAGCCTGCCATCTTTTTACTTTCGGATACAGTAGGATTTATTCGAAAACTTCCTCATCAATTAATCGAAAGTTTTAAAAGCACTTTGGATGAGGTGATAGAGGCAGATGTGTTGCTACACGTGGTGGATGTTTCACACCCCCAATTTGAAGATCAAATGAACACGGTAAATGAAACTTTGCTCGAAATCGGAGCAGGAAACAAGCCTGTAATTACGGTATTCAATAAAATAGATCAATACAAACCAGAACCTACTTCCGATGATATTTTTGAAGATGAAGCCATCTATGATTTAGCTAATCTCAAACGTACTTGGATGGCAAAGCTGGATGAAAATATCGTGTTCATTTCGGCTAGTAATGCAGAGAATATTACTGAGCTAAAAGAACTTATTCGTAAAAATATTGACTAGTTCGCAGCAATTATGCTTATGGTGTCAATAAGCTGTTGAGTAACCACTTTTATTAATTCGCGTCTATGTTTCAAAAGGGTTTGTTGTCCTTCAATACTCTTTTCTCCATCAGCCAATAAATCTGGCAGAATAACCGGACTACTAACCACGTAAGAATACGTCCAATCCTTCTCTAGTTCACTTGGCTTGTACTCCATAAGGCGCGACAGTTCTTTTTCCTTATTGTTCAAATCATCTTCTAAGCTTTTGATGCGTTGTTCTAGGCTAGTTTTATACTGAACGGCTTGTGATTTTGAATCAAATTTTTGTTTAGTAGACGCCTCTTCGTAAGCGTTTGCAAGAAGTTCCTGCGTTTTTATCCAATCCTCGTTTTTCTCTTGAATGGCCAAATTGTGTTTTCGAATAGCGTTGTTTATGTCTTGTTGGTTGTTTACACTTCGTTGTACATCAATCAATATCTTTATATCCTCAGCAACCCAAGACTCTAATTCGTGGGTGCCCAACCATACTATGCTCCCTGTTTTTATGTCAATCAATTTTGCACTAAACATTACTCTCAGCCATCTTGCTTCTACTGTATAGGGCAAACTATTCTGACTAGCGCCAAATTGTATTCCAGGATTATTAGCCAAAAAAGAGTCTACCTCGGGGCGATTGCGTATTTCAAGAGGTCTATTTCCGGCTTCAGACACAGAAACACTATTAATCTGAAGTATATAATCTGCCTTATTATCTCCTACTTCGGCTACACGTATCACCTCTGCTATATCTATTAATTCGTCTTCCGAACGTTTGGTGCCTGCCCAGCCAAGTTGACTTTTTTCGTCAATTTCCTCCATACGTTGCATATACTCTGTATCCGATATCTTACCTTCTTTTAATTGATTGGCCAAAATATCTTTGAGCGCTTGGTAGTCTTTTTTTTCAATTAAGCTATTGTAATTACTCCACCAGTATGTTGCACTATTTGCTCTATCTCTTAAATTTCTGAGTTTAGCTTCGAACTTGGAACGATCGAGTACATTAAAACCCTTACGCAAAAGCGCCACCTCAATAGCTTGCTCTGCTTCATTGTAATACCCAACAGTTTTAAAGACTTCGTCTAAAAAATTTTGATTGCTTTGATTTAGACTGGCAGTCTTATTGCCCTCTGGCTCTTCTGGTACCGATAGGATGACAGTTGGCGCCTTGCCATTTTCACCCTTCAATGCTCCGGGATTATTGAAAAATTCGTCTTCGCCTGGCTTTGATTCTTGTTTTAAAGAAATAACTAACTTTTCTCTGGTTGCTGCCGGAGGTGTTCGTTCTGGAACCAAAGCTACTTCTGGCGCAGATGGAGGAAGAGGTGTGTGCTCATAAATAGGTTCAAAAATTTTAGAGCTACAGCTTGCCAAAAAGGCAAGCCCAATAAGCAAAAATGACTTCGGATTTCTGAATTTACACATTGTTACAAAATTAGCAATTACAAGAGAAAAGACCGCTTCAAACGGAATTATTTGCCCGTTATAAATACGAACCTATGCTGTCGCTAACGCTTTTAGATAAGCGCTCGACTCTAAATGCACTCCATTCTTTTTCTACACGATGTTGACGCGCTTTCTGTTTAAAATTGGCAAAGGGACGCTCATTGTACAGTGCTTCCATAAAGCTAGACTGCACTTCAAAATCGTCTATTCCTTGTACAAATTCTTCCATCAAAAGAAATGCGGTTTTACTATCAAAAGCCTTTATTTCGATTAACTCCTTTTTTTCATCCTTTTTCCTTTGGATTGCCTCTTGATAAAATTCGGCATCATCCTCGACTTGCGATGGAATAAAGAAATGTTGTTTTGTTTTTTTGTTGAAATAACAGATTTGACCTAAGTCTATTTGTTCGGCTATTTCTCTAAGTAGCGTATTATCTTCTTGCAATATAGTAATGATAAAATGATTATTCTTAAGGCCAAAGTGGTCGAGCTATCTCACCTCTGAAAGGCCAAGGAATCATAAGCATAATAAGTATAAAACCAATGGTAAAGAAAATGGCGGCTACTTTATGCTTTTTAGCCACGTCAACGGCTTTTTTAGATTTGGTTCTGCCTATTTGTACTAACAAAGCAGCAAGAATCATAGTAAAAGCGTGCTCCACTGTCCAAAAACGAGTAGTACTATCTCCCATAGCTTCGCCCATTTTACCTAAGTTAGACGCCCACCCACGAGCTACATAAAGTAACAAGCCTAATAGTATTTGTAAATGAACACTAGCTACAAAAAGGGTAGCAGAGAGATTGTGATTAGCAGTATAATCTTGCTTAAAAAGCACTCCTCTTATTGCCTTGGTAATAGCGTACAGACCAAATAATACAACAGTCCATCTTAAAACATTGTGCGAAATCAATAGTAAATTATCCATAATTCAGTTTTGGCAAATGTATTTTAATTTAGTTTAATGTTGGCTCCGGAGGCGAATTATA
>JBEAPG010000058.1:0-8051 GCA_041164545.1 Bacteroidota bacterium | reverse complement strand
GAAAGGATGCAGGCTTCAATATACCTGTCACTATGGTCGAAATTGACAATAAATGTACTCTGTTTGAAATACTAATGACCTCAAACATTTTTTCTCGATGAAAGAAAAGATTATGTTGCTAATTGAGCAAGCTAAGCCGTATGCTGAGATTGCTTGGAATAAAACTAAAATCTTTTGGAAAAAGTTGTGGCATCTATCTATATTCAATAAAGATAGATATAGTGGCTTAACTCGATTTCAAAAGTTTGGTAGCTTGGCTTATACATTTTTGGTGGTGCTTGTTTTAGGATGGATGAGTTTAGAAGCAAATTTTCTGAACTTATATGGTTATATGCCTAGCATGAGTGAAGTTAGAAAACCCAGGATGCCTCTGGTTTCTGAAGTGTATAGCGAAGATGGCATATTGCTAGGCTCTTATTTTGTAGAAAAAAGAACTCCTGTAAGCTTTGAGGATATAGATTCAAATACCATAAATGCGCTTATTGCTACGGAGGATATTCGATTCTATTCGCACAGCGGATTAGATATTTATGGCTTGGTAAGTGCTATGGTGTCTACTGTAAAAGGTGATAAAAGGGGTGGAAGTACCATAACCAATCAATTAGCTAAAAATTTATACAATACACGCCGTACAAATTCAGGAGGCATTCTTGGTTACATACCTTTGATTAGAACCTTAGTAGCAAAAGTAAAAGAATGGATAACCGCTATAAAGTTGGAATTCTTTTTTGAAAAAAATGAGATTCTAACAATGTATTTTAATACAGTTGATTTTGGTAATAATGCATTTGGCATTAGCTCTGCCGCGGAATACTACTTTAGTAAAAAACCAAAGAACCTGACTATTGATGAAAGCGCTATTTTAATTGGTTTACTTAAAGCTACGAATTACTATAACCCAAAGGCTAATCCTGATAATTCAAAGAATCGGCGAAATGTGGTGCTTTCTCAAATGAATAAATATGGATTTATAACCGAAGAGCAGAAAGCAAAATACGAAAAGAAAAAAATAAGACTTAGAATAACTGAAATTATAAAAGACGACGGGTTAGCGCCTTATTTCAGAGCAATACTCGCAAAAGAACTGAAGCCGTGGTGCGAAGACAACGACTTAAATCTATATACCGATGGTTTGAAAGTTTATACCACCATAAATAGCAAAGCACAGAAATATGCCGAGCAATCTGTAAGAGAAAATATGGTGCAAATACAAAAGAGTTTTAAAATTAGTCTGTATGGGGAGTATTGGTTCGATAGAAATGTCAAAAAACAAAGAAAACAGCTTAACGAAAAAGGTAAAGTTCCTTTGGAAATGGAATTAGAAAAATTGGCAAAGCAAAGTCATAGGTTTAAAGAAGCAATTTCTGATGGTAAAACCGAAGATGAAGCCATGAATTTGATGAATAAACCGACAAATACCTTGGTTTTTGAAGGAGGAAAACAAGTGAAGAGAAAGCTTAGTCCAATGGATTCAATAAAGTCTGAAATGGAACAATTGCATTGCGGTCTTGTTTCCATAAAACCGAGGACAGGTGAAGTAATTGCGTGGGTTGGTGGGAGTAATTGGGACTTTTTTAAGTACGATCATGTTTGGCAATCGAGACGACAACCAGGAAGCACATTTAAACCTATTGTTTATGCTACAGCTCTTGAAAATGGAATGGGTGCGTGCTCTAAGATTGTAGACCAACCTCTTAAATATGAAACCACTATTAATGGCAAAAAAGAGACCTGGGAACCTCAAAATTCGAATCGCAGTTTTTCATACGCACCAGTAAGTTTACGTAGAGCATTGGCACAATCTATAAATACAGTTTCGATACAATTAGCTGAAAAAGTGGGTCCAAATAAAGTATTGAAAACAGCCAAGAAAATGGGTATTAATACAGAAGATTTACCCGATGATTTAAGTATAGCTCTTGGTACGGGTTCAATTAGTCTTTTTGAAATGGTACAAGCCTATGGTGTTTTTGTAAATAACGGAAAGCTTAAGAAAGCACGATGGATAAATAAAATAGAGGATCACGAAGGCCGACTAATTGAAGATTTTACGGAGGATATTGAAGAAGAACAAGTGATGGCGGATTCTAATGCCTATACTATGACCTACTTCTTACGTGGTGGGGTAGAAGAGCCAGGAGGAACTAGCAGAGCACTTTATAACTATGGTTTGGCAGATAACAATGAAATTGGGGGGAAGACAGGTACATCAAATAATTATGCCGATGGTTGGTACGTAAGTGTTACTCACGATATGGTTACAGGAGCGTGGGTAGGAGGCAGGGATATGCGCATTCATTTTGAAGTGGCTCAAGGCCAAGGCGGTAGAACGGGTTTGCCAATAGTAGCTAGGTATATGCAATTGGTATATAGTGATCCAAAAACGGGCATAACGCGCGGAAAATTTGAAAAACCAATTGACTATGATGTTGATTTAAATTGTTACAATTATGCACCCAAAATTGACTTTTTAGATTCGCTAGAAAATCCACTTGATAGCGCAAATATCGATAAAATACATATCGACTTTAATGATGCAGAAGAAGAGGAAGAGGAAGTTGTAGAAGAGGAAATTATACCTTAGCTTGCTGGTAAAATCTTGCCTACGCAATCTCCAAACCCAACTCGCTTGCCGTCTTTTTCACACCAAGCTCGTATAGTAATGGTATCATTGTCCTCAATGAACGTGCGTGTTTTTCCATTATTTAAAGAAATGGGCTCTTTGCCTCCCCAGCTTATTTCTAATAAGCTGCCATAACTGCCTTTTTCCTTACCCGAAATGGTACCGCTTGCCATTAAATCACCCACATTTACATTGCAACCATTTACCGTATGGTGAGCAAGTTGTTGCGCCATATTCCAATACATATACTTGAAATTGCTTCGGCTGATTATCGTTTCATCATCGTTTTCAGGAGATAGTCCTACTTCGAGGTTGATATCAAAGTTCTTTTGCCCTTGGTATCTTAGGTAAGTCAAAACTTCAGGATCTTGTTTCACACTTTCGCATCTAAATGGCTCTAAGGCCTCCATTGTCACAATCCAAGGCGACATAGTGCTGCCAAAGTTTTTACCTAAAAACGGGCCTAGAGGTACATATTCCCACTTTTGAATATCTCTAGCACTCCAATCATTAAATATGACTTTCCCAAATATGTGCTCTTCTGCCTCATTTACAGAAATGGTATCTCCAAGATTTGTTGATTTCCCAATGATGTATGCCATTTCCAGCTCCATGTCCATTCGCTTGCTAGGCCCAAAGATAGGAGTAGTAGCATCTGGAGGAAGTGTTTGTCCGTGTGGTCGTTTTATGTCTGTGCCACTTATTACTATGCTGCTTGATCTGCCGTGGTAGCCAACGGGTATATGTTTCCAATTGGGTAGCAATGGATTATCAGGTCTAAACATTTTTCCCACGTTGGTTGCATGTTCAATGCTGCTATAGAAATCGGTATAATCGCCAATTTGAATCGGCAAAACCATTGTAGCACTAAGTCTGTCAACTATGCATTTTTCTCTGAATTCAAACAGGGGGCCTTCGCTAGTCAACTCAGCTATTAGTGTTTGTCTAACAGCACTCCAAACTTCTTTACCACAGGCTATAAAGTCATTTAGAACATTAGATTCGAATACAGTTGTATCAAAGCCTAAACTAGAAAATACACCCACTTTTGCAGCAGCATTTAAGTCAATAATGCTGTCTCCAATTGCCACTCCAGGTGTAGGTTTTTCATCACGAATAAATACGCCATAAGGAAGATTATAAATTGAGAAGTCAGAGTTTTGAGGTATATATATCCAGCTATTCATTTGCTTTTTAAATTTAGGCTTCGAAGGTAATCATACCATTTGACTTAATCCATTATTGACCGAAATCCATTGAATATGGAGAAGTAAAACTAAATTTAAGGTGAGCTATACCACAACATTCACAATTTTACCGGGCACTACTATAACCTTTTTAGGTGCTTTACCTTCGAGCCATTTCTGCACTATTTCGTTGGAAAGTACCGCTTTTTCTATTTCATCTTTGGCCATATCCAATGGAAATTCAATAGTAGTTCGTGCTTTTCCATTTACAGATATCGGATACTCTTTCGTGCTTTCTATTAGCAGACTTTCATCAAAAACTGGCCAAGCGGCATCTAAAATAAATCCTGCATTGCCGATTTTGTTCCATAATTCCTCCGTAATGTGTGGTGCAAAAGGTGCGAGTATTACCAACACTTTTTCTAAAATAGCTTTACTATAACAGTTTTGACTACCCAACTCATTTACACAAATCATGAATTGTGCAACTGAAGTATTAAATGAAAAATTATCGATGTCCTCCGAAATTTTCTTAATGGTTTTGTGTAGGGTTTTTAGCGAATCTTTGCTTGGCTCACTTTCGTCCCATACTTGTTCTCCATCTTGATTATAAAACAAGGCCCATAATTTTTTCAGGAAACGATGCGTGCCATCTATTCCCTTTGTGCTCCAAGGTTTGCTGTCTTCTAAGGGGCCAAGAAACATCTCATACAAACGCAAAGTATCTGCTCCATAATCGTCGCATACATCGTCAGGATTTACAACGTTGTATTTTGATTTTGACATTTTTTCTACTTGCGTCCGCAATGAAATTAGTCCATTCTGATTGTCAAGAAGAGAAATATCCAGATTTTCAAATCGGTTATCTTTCGCTTTAAGTTCTTCTAATTTTTGGATTGTAATGGTAGCATCTTTATTTGCTAATTCTACCGGGATATGCAATTCTCTATCACCTACATTTAGCAACATGCTTTCTCCTTGTATCATTCCTTGATTTACCAATTTTTTAAATGGTTCGTCAAAGTTTAGATATCCTAAATCATATAGAAATTTAGTCCAAAACCTGCTGTATAGCAAATGACCCGTGGCGTGCTCTGTGCCACCAATGTATAAGTCTACTTGATTCCAATATTCCAAGCTTTCTTTTCCAGCAAAAGCCTCATTGTTATTCGGGTCCATATAGCGTAAAAAATACCAGCTGCTACCTGCATATCCTGGCATAGTATCGGTTTCCCTTTGGCCATTTGATGTATTTACCCACTCCATATTGCTTGCTAGCGGACTTTCGCCAGTACCAGTTGGTTTGTAGCTTTTTACCTCTGGCAAGGAGACTGGCAAATCATAATCTACCGTTGGTACTCCTTCTTTATAAATAATTGGGAAAGGCTCTCCCCAGTAGCGTTGTCGGCTATAGCCCGCATCTCGCAATTTGTAATTTACTTTTTTCTCGCCAAAACCGCGTTCTTCTGCCAATTGAATAATGGCTTGAATTCCTTCTTTTACAGTTAGTCGATCAAAGTTTTCGCTATTCATCAATCTGCCTTCTTTGGCGTCGTAGCTTTTTTCTTGCACATCTATTTCTTCATCGGCAGATATTACCTGAATGATATCCAATCCGAATTTCTTTGCAAAAGCGTGGTCTCTGTCATCGTGAGCAGGTACGGCCATTATAGCACCAGTCCCATATCCACTCAGTACATATTCTGAGATGTAAATAGGGAGTTTTTTATTTGTAAATGGATGTATAGCATATCCGCCAGTAAAAACACCGCTAACTTCCTTGCTCATCATCCGTTCACGTTCGCTTTTGTTTGCCGCTTTGTGTGAATAAGCTTCTACGGCTGCTCTCTGATCTTCACTGGTAATTTGTGACACGAATTCATGGTCGGGCGCCAATACCATAAATGTGCATCCAAAAATAGTGTCTGGCCGGGTGGTAAATACTTGGATGGATGGAGCTAGAAGATTTGACTTTAGATTTGAGTTTTTATCTTCTTCTCCTTTGTATTGTGTTTCGAGGCTAAAAGTCATCAATGCTCCCTCGCTACGTCCAATCCAATTTCGTTGCATTTCTTTAATGGAATCACTCCAATCTATATGATTAAGGCCCTCAAGCAGGCGGTCTGAATATGCCGTTATGCGCAAGTACCATTGCTTCATTAACTTTTGAGTAACCGGATATCCACCTCGCTCAGATAAACCATCTTTTACTTCGTCATTGGCTAATACCGTTCCCAATTCTTCACACCAGTTTACAGTAGTTTCTTTTTGAAATGCTAACCTATAGGATTGAAGTATGTTCGACTTTTCCATTGGGCTAAACTGCTCCCACTGTTCGGCGGTAAATGATTTTGCCTCATCTCCATGATGCGCTACATTTATATTTCCTTCGATTTCAAAAATGGATATTAGTTGATCAATAGATTCTGCTTTGTCACTTTTTACGTTATACCAACTTTCAAATAATTGTATAAAAATCCATTGTGTCCATTTGTAATAGTTCGGATCGCAGGTTTGCACCTCTCGGCTCCAATCAAAGCTAAATCCTATACGATTTAATTGTTCTTTGTATCGGGCTAAATTTTCCGCCGTCGTAATGGCTGGATGTTGTCCGGTTTGAATTGCGTATTGCTCTGCTGGCAGTCCAAAAGCATCAAATCCCATAGGGTGAAGTACATTATATCCATTCAACCTTTTGTAGCGAGATACAATATCGGAAGCAATGTAGCCAAGCGGATGACCGACGTGTAAACCAGCGCCACTTGGGTATGGAAACATATCCAATGCATAAAACTTTGGCTTGGTAGTATCCATTTCCGATTTATAGATCTGTCGATTATGCCATTCCTTCTGCCACTGTGCTTCTATTGATTTGAAATCGTATGTACTCATATTCTATAAAAAAAAAGAAGCGGCAAAGGTAATTGAACAGCTAGCATTTCGTGGAAATCTTATTTATTTTTAGGCTTTTATATACACTACTTTTGGACGGAGAATGAATGGGAGTAAACCTACAGGATTTACTATTATAGCTACATTATCGGTAGTAGTTTTTTTGCTCGGAATGTTGGGGGTAATGGTTATAAACGCTGCCAAACTCAATAACTATATTAAAAATAATGTTAGATTTTCTGTTTTTTTTCAATCGGGAATAAGTGATAAAGAAGCTAAAACCATTGCAGATAGTCTTTCTAAGTTGGAGTTTGTGGCCAATAGTAAGTTTATAAGTAGCGAAGACGCGGCATTCAACTTTAAAAAAGAAATAGGTGAAGATTTTGTAGAAATTTTAGGTAATAATCCTCTGCCTGCAAGTGTAGAATTAGGTGTAAAAAGTGGGTATACTCAAGAAATAAATTTGCGACAGTTAGAAAGAAGATTGGCAAAGGCGCACGGAGTGTTAGAGGTAAGTTATCCGCAAAATGTTATGCATCAAATAGATAGAAACCGAAGAGCCATTGTACTTTGGCTTGGTATCTTAAGCTTCTTATTTGTTGCAATTTCTGCAGTATTGATTAACAATACCATTCGGTTGTTAATTTATTCCGACCAGTTTCTTATTAAAAATCAGCAACTTATAGGAGCTTCTGAAGATTTTATATTAAAACCTTACAGACGAAAAGCAGTGATTTGGATTATAGTTAGTTTTTTAAGTGGAACGGCTATACTGTTTCTGCTAATTTGGTTAGTATTTGTGTGGCTAAATGTATCTTTAGATCTAAATATGGCAGCAATTACACAACTTTTTTCTGAAAGCTGGTATCAATACCTTTTGATGTTATTTTTGCTGCTTGCAATAGGGGCGGTTGTAATATATGGAACTACCGAGTTTGCAACTAGAAAATATTTGAATACACATACCGATAATTTATATAACTAATAAAATGGCATCGTCTAAAAAAAATAAATCAACAGAAGTGAAAACTCCGGCTGCACCAAAGGGTAACTTTGTTTTTGGTCCACAAAATTATAAGCTAATGCTTGTAGGTCTAGCTGTTATAGTAATAGGGTTTGTACTGATGTACGGCAAAGAAGATATTTACGATTTTAGAAAAATCACGCTGGCACCGATCGTTGTTCTGGCTGGTTTTGTAATCGAAATTTTCGCTATTATGCGAAAGCCTAAAACGGATTAATGAGCATTTTTGAAGCAATAGTGCTTGGTATTATCCAAGGACTTACCGAATTTTTGCCCGTTAGCAGCAGTGGGCATATTGAAATTGGTCAAGCTATTCTTAACACGG
>JBEAPG010000057.1:0-8183 GCA_041164545.1 Bacteroidota bacterium | reverse complement strand
CTTATCGATATTGCTGTCAAGTCGCAGGGATTAGCTGCTGCAGAAGCAGCATTAGTACTAACTAGGAAGATTCAAGATAGTTTGCCAAAGGATCAGCAAACAGGTCCTTCTGGCGGCACTGACGGAAGTGCTGGTCAAGAAGGTGGCCCAACTTTTGCTGATTTTTCAGGTGGAGCTAGTGGAGCTAGTGGCGCAACAACAGGTCCATAATAATCGCTTATTTATTAAATCAGGCGCAAGGCTTCTTAGCTTTGCGCTTTTTTTGTTTCTGGTGTAAATAAATTTGTAAAATATGGCTACTAGATACGGCAAAAGAATAGTCACAGATGGATTGGTGCTGTGTTTAGATGCGGCAGATAATATTTCTGCGCCGCATAATGATTTGCCCGTTAAGCAGGGTTTGCTGGCTTGGTGGGATGCAGCTGATGATAGTACAGTAACTTTATCGGGAAGCAATGTAACTCAATGGAGAGATAAGAGTGGTAATAGTTATCATATGTCTCCAAGCGGAACGGGACCAACAAGAAGTAATACTCAGAATTCTAAATCTGTATTGACGTTTACTGCGGCTCAAGATATACGAGATAATAGTACTGACCTAAATTTAACAACAACAACTCATACAGTAGTTGTTGTTTCAAGATATACTACAGGTAATCTGTTATATACCAATAATGCAGGAAGAATATTGCAGGGAGTATCTAACAATTGGTTGTTAGGAGCGTGGGACTCTCAGCCAAGTAAGTATTACGCTGCAGGGTGGGTTACATCTAGCTCAAGAGTTTCAACCAATGATACTACTTGGGGCATACACACAGGTACTGGAGATTACTCTAATGACGTTTGGGCTTACATAAAAAATGGAACAGACTTAACTGTTAGTTCAGGAGGCGGTGGCGGAGGCCCAAACCGTCTTTCAATCAATAGTGGTGCAATTAATGAAAATTCTCCGTGTGAAGTTGCTGAACTTATAGTGTTCAACAGAGTACTTTCTTCTGATGAATTAACAAAAGTCCATAACTATTTACAAAACAAATGGAATATAGAAGTAAGCGATGCTAAATGGTATGATAGAACTGCAAATGCATATGATGGAACGCCAGCAAATGGTCCAATTTACTCAGAAACAAATAAAGGTTATTTTGATTTCGATGGAACTAATGATCAAATTGCCATAGGAAATTTAGGTTCCTTTTCAACATTTACAGTAGAAGTTTTATTTAAGTCTGATAGTGTTACAAATTATAAAAATATAATGGATTGCAATTGGTTAACTGATAACGCTACCTATAGCAATTCAGGCCCAAGATTAGAGCAATATACAAGTGGATCTCTTGCGTGGGTAATAGGACCGGGAGATGGAACTTACTATGGTATAACTATAGGAAGCATATCTTCTTCACAATGGGTACATGCTGTTATAACTAAAACAGGCACTTCTTCTTTTGTTGGTTACCTCAATATACCCGGCACTAATGCTTCTCAAAATGGATCTTTTACTGGCTGGTATGGATCGCTTGACGATGTGGTTGTCGGCAAAGGTTTTAATAATAGTAGATATTACGACGGTAAAGTAGCTTTAGTTAGAATATATAACAAAGCATTATCAAGCGATGAAGTTTTACAAAACTATAATGCAACAAAAGGACGTTATTTATGATTAAAGGAGGCCCAAAAATAATAAATGATGGTTTAGTGTTGTGTTTAGATGCACATGATGCTAAGTCGTATGCTGGTGAACCTGTTACTAATTTGTATGGAGATATATCTACAACTTCAGTTTTAAGACCAAATAGAACAGAATATAATACAAGCGGAACATGGACTACTGATATGCCAATGTGTCCAGAGAATGTAGGTAGAGTTTATAAACATACGAGCGGAGCATTAACATCTTCTTGGTCTGGTAATTCTTATGGTTACATGCTAAAAGACATAGCCACAACAAGTGGGGAAACTTACATTGTGACATGTTGGGTGTATGTAAGTTCTGATTGTAACATTAGTGGTTGTCCTGTTGTAATAGAGCAAGAAGCTTCAGGAGAATCAACGATAAGTGGTTATGATGGAGGGTATGATTTAAATAATAAAGGGACATGGCAATTATTAGCAAAAAAATGTGTTGCTGATGATCTGGTTAGATTCATACCATTATACCCAAGCCGCAACGGGGTTACTGATGGTTCTTTTTCTGGTTTTTTTGCTTGGGGAGGAGCTCAAGTTGTTAAAGCTAGTTATGTAACACCTTTTGTTCTATCTTCTCGTTCCCCTACTAACGGGTGGGTAGATAGATCAGGTAATAGTAATAGTGGTACGTTAGTAAACGGGGTCAATACAGGAGTTAGTCATTATAGAGATGGTCAAGTAATAATGCCCGTTGCTAATAGTTATTTAGATTTTGATGGTAGTAATGATTATGTTGATTGTGGAAATGTTGCAGCCTTTTCAAATGCTGAAAGTTTTTCTGTCGAAGTTTGGTTTAAATATGAAGGATCTGGGGGAGGTTATTTTCCTATAATATCTAAAGAAGGGAGTAGTCAGTTTGGTTATGGTTTGAAAATTGACGGTAGTGTTACAGGAGCTCCATTGGTATATGCAATAGCAACTGGTTCTACAAATAGATATCAATATGCCTCACCAACCTTAAGTAGTAGTAATTGGTATCATGTGTGCGCAAGTTTTGATGCGTCTGCTGGTTATATTACATTATATTTAAATGGTTCGCAAAATCATAGTGGTTCTTATTATAATCAAGGTTCATTTTCTGGAGCTCAAACTAGTAATAGTTTAACAGTAGGAACAAATTATGGGGGAGCTTATTTTACAGGTAAGGTAGCCGGGGCAAAAATATACAATAAAGTATTAACAGCAGCAGAAGTATTAAGTAATTACAACGCAACAAAAAATAGATTTACATAATTATGAGTTTTCACAATAGAAGATGGATATTTTTAGACGCCGCCGATATTACGGGCGTAAATTTTAATCAAGTTCTTGAAACAAGCGCCGAAACAGTTCGCTATTCAGTAAATAGTGGAGAATTTTTCGTTAAATATAATGTAACAGAAGTATCTGGAGTCGAGTATGGAAGGCCAGATTGTTATGATTTAGCTTTAGAAATTAGCGGTAAAACAGAATGGGGCCACGAAGATGTTCTTGAATATCTAGCTACTCCAGACTGGAGCCCAACAGGAATAATGTAATGGCATATCATAATAATCCAAGAATAGTTACTGATGGTTTAGTGTTGTGCTTAGATGCTAATGCTAAAAGATCATATTCAGGTAGTGGTAGTACTGCAACAGAGTTAGTTTCAGAAAGGGTTGTAACTTTAAATAGTATACCTATTCAAAACTATACCCCATCTTCTGCAGGAACAACTGCTAAAGCTATGGTTTTTAGTTCTGGTGGTACAAATCAACCAACAATACCCGATTCTACAGATTTCGATTTTCGAGGGTCTATAAGCTGGGATTTTGTTGCTTGTAGGGAGACTAGTAGCAGTGGTAGGCAAACAGTTTGGAGTCAAATTAATAATAGTAATCCGTGGAATGGATTAGGGATAGTCACAATGGGTATTGATAGCACTAAAACTCTTCATTGGTGGGGAGGAAACTATAATGGTTCTTCATTCGCTTGGTGGAACTCAGGTGTTAGTGTTCCAGAAAATAAATGGTGTTATTGCGCTGGAACTTGGTCGGGAACTACAAGAAAAGTATATGTTCGCACAATAGGGGATACATCTTTTTCTACTGCAACTACTACTACTATGGGGTCTCATGATGGGGCGACTTCTAATCAAACGTTTATGATAGGCAATGAATCTCCTTACTCAGGTAACGCATATGGAATTATAGATGGTGCTATATCGTTTTTAAAAATATATAATAGAGCATTATCTGATACTGAAATACTGCAAAACTACGAAGCCCATAAATCTAGATTCGGATTATAATTATGTACGAATATAAATGTGAACTAATAAAAGTGGTAGACGGCGACACTATTGATGTTTTAATCGATGTTGGCTTTTCTACTTATAGGAAAGAAAGAGTGCGATTATATGGTATTAATGCCCCAGAAAGCAGAACAAGAGATTTAAAAGAAAAAGAAAAAGGGTTGGCGGCGAAAGCTAGATTAAAAGAAATACTAAAAGAATTTGGTAAACATTTTATAATTAAAACAGAAATTGATAAAAAAGGTAAATATGGGCGTATTTTAGGTCAGATATTTGATTTGGATATGCAGAGTTGCGCTAATGATATGTTGGTTATGGAGGGTCATGCTGTTGAGTATTTTGGCGGCGCACGTTAATTAAAGTGTAATATATATTACTGACATGGGAAATATTACAAGAAATAGAGTTATTTATGCTGGTACAGATATTTTAATATCTGATACTCCTAGTTGGGAAGATCAAACTAATTTTTCTAATTTGAAATTGTTGAAACGAGTTCAATCTAGTGCGATATCTATTTCTAATCCAGTTTCAAGATCCCGTCAAATAGGAAGTTCTGAGTACGCTTTTCAAAAATACACTCAAACACCAGAAATACAAGTAGGAATAAATTATTATTTAAGCGATAATTCTAATGAGCTATTGCTGGGATTGGTGGCTGATGGTTCTTCTGGTATTTTTTCTAATTTTGCAGAGTCAGGAAAAGATAGAAATTTATATTTTGCTTTGACTGAAGCAGATGGTTTAGATGCTGATGATATAACTAATGCTGTAGGATTAGATGTTTTTGCAGTAGGTAATGCTTTTTTAAGTAGTTATTCTTTAAATGCTCAAGTAGGAGATATTCCTAGCGTGGATCTATCTTTTGATTGCGTTAATATGACTTTTCAGACTTATGCTGGTACAGGTCCCGCAGGAAGTGAAGTTCCAGCTATAAATTTACCAGCCGGAAATAAGTCTACAGAAAAATATTTATTAAGTGGATATAATTTTGATTTAACAAACTATTTATCTAATCAAGCTGATAGAGCTTCAGCTTTAAGGCCGGGTGATATTAATTTAGAGTTGCAGCAACCAATTATGGGTGGCGCTCGTTATTCCGGTCAATCTCCAGCAAACATAACATCAATGCAAATAAACTTGCCAATTGAAAGAAGAGATCTTGTTGGATTTGGTAGCAACTTTCCATACGATAAAAGAATCATATTTCCAATTGTAGGAACAATTGCTTTCGAAGGATATATTGATGAACCAGTAACTGGTGATTTCAGTAATATTTTCGATGATGAAAATGCTTATGATTTAATTTTTAATTTTAAAAAACAAGATCAAACTACTGGATTTAGAGTAGAAATAGAAAATGCAAGAGTAGAATCTCAATCATTTAATCAAGGAATAGGAGATAATTTAACTTTTTCTTCTGAGTTCTCTTTTTCTGTCAGTGCTACAGCTGGGTTTAAAGTCAGTGGGACAGCATCTCTTTGGGTAGATGATGAAGACGCTGTAGAATATCTAGATACGGTAAATGAAAGAGATACTACAACAAGGAGTGGCATAAATAAGTTTGTGAAAACTTTAAAATCTGAAGGTTTATGGGATAAAATATCAGGAGTATATCCTTTAGTGGGTGATACAGGATATTATGGATATAATTTAAAAGATCCTAGAGATTCAGATGAGGCTTTTAGATTAAGTTTTTCTAGTGAAAATACTGTTAGAGATAATGGAATTATTTGGTTTGTAGAAACTCATGATTATGCTAACACTCATTTTAATCCAAATAATCATTTAGCAGGTAATACTGTTCATATTTCAGTTTTGAATACTGCTGATGAATCTCATTCTACAGCTGATATAGGATGTATAGAAACAGATAGATTTAGTCAACCGAGATTAACTCTTATTTTAGATTATGGTGGTGGTTTTAATAATGATTCTTTATTTCAAATTTATAATCCAGAATCAACTAGTATTATTGTGGAAGAAGTAGATAGCGCAGCATTATACATAGCTAGTAGGGATACTGATTCTTCTGCATTTTTATCTCTTTATAATTCCAGCACTACTCCAACAAAAACAACTTCAGAAACATTTTCTATAGATTCAACGAATCCTCCAAATTTAGATATGTTTTTTGGTGCCGCGAACGTTGCTGGTAGTCCAGAGGACAATGAAGATGCTGATAGGCAATATGGATTCTTATCTTTTGGGGAAGGGTTATCTCCAAGCGAGGCTGAAGCATATTATTTAGCAATTAAAAACTTATACAATGTATTAGGCAGGCATTCTAGTGTATTTACTTAAAATTCAATTGTTGCATTTTTTGTTTCAATTTTTTTTGGCTTATCTCTCAAATGTTTTTTGCCGGTTTTTTTCTCGTAGTCGTTAAAGTATTTTCTTTTAATTGGGTCTTCTCCTCCGTGGACAGCAGCTCTTCTTTCTGATAGCTCTGCAGAATAATCCATCATATCTCCATAAGTTCCTTTCATTTTGCCGGTCTTTTCAATGAAAGCGTTATTGTCAAAAGGATTACTTACTTTGGAATTACCAATATTTACTTGAGGTAGATCATAAATCCTTTCCCAGAAATCTTCTTTGCCATTTTCGCCTTTGTAAGGTTTATAATCTTTCATAGGCATTTCAATGTCTCTTATTTCATTTGTTTTTATATTTCTGAAGCTATAGATCATATATGTATTATACACTTACTGTTAAAAAATTAAAGCGCAGGTTGCCCTGCGCTTTACGTGACAATTTAACTAATATTATGATATTTCTATTACCCGTTGATTTTCTTCTTTCTTCGGAACTTTTACTGTTAACATGCCATTAAGCATTTTGGCTGTGATTTTGTTAACGTCATATTCATCAGAGTCATAAGAATGAGAATGTTCATCTAAATCGATATTGAAGTTATCTTTATCTTTTACTTTGATGTTGATTAGGCTATTCTTGCAGAATACCTTAACGTCTTCTTTAGCTTTGCCCGGAAGTTCAAAGTTAAAAACGATTTCCTTATCGGAAGGTTCATAAGTGTATCGAACTGTTTTATAATTGTACCACATAGATATATTCCTAATAGCAGCTGCCGTGCCAACTTTTTCGGTGGTTTTGGGCAGTAAAAATACTGTTTTTGTGTTATTTTGTCTCATGATTTATTAATAGCGTTCAGAATTGTCTCAACTGTGCCATCATAAGTAAATTTATCTTGAAGTTTTAAGCCTTCTGGGTTTGGTTTTTTAGCGTAAGTTACTGAATCTAATATAGCCGCCTCCATTTCTTCATCAGTGATATCAAAAAATTGACCTTGATTAAAAGCATTTCCTTGCTTAAAGAATACTCCGTCGTAGCAATCTTTCAATTTAGAAGGTTCAATCAAAATACTGTTTTCTTTTGTTGCCCAATCTTTGTGTGCTGTAGCATTCATGACCACACTCCATTTACCAAGAGCTGTTGAATTAAATGCAGGAAGATTCCAGCCTTCTCCTCCACTCAAACCTGTTAGATCAATATCAATGCTATTAATGAAGTCATTGACATCGCTATTGGTTTGCATGTATGGAACAATATTTAAATTATTATAGTTTTTACCTTCTGTAATTTTTACAAATTCATTTTGAAGTGTAGCATTATCGAGGAATGGGTTGGTGATAGCGCAGGAAAGAAGATATTTAGGATTATTGCCAAATACTTTTAACCATGTTTTAATTATTCTTGCTGTATTTTTTCTCTGCTCGAATTTACCCATTAATCCAAAATGAGTTTTTTCTGGGAGATATTCTTTTCCTGTGTCGCAAAAATCTGTATCGAATCCAAGTGGAGTAAAATGAACATTTTCTATTCCGTTCATTTCAAAAATATTTTTAGTATAATTAGATGATACGAAAATATTGTCTTGCAGCATTAAAAGATTATTCTCTATTTCTGTTAATTCAGATGTTTCATGAAAAGTGAATAGCGATTGGTGGGGAGTATATCTTGTTTCGCTGCCGTGAATATGCCAGATTTTTAAAGTAGGGAGATCTTTTTTAATCTTGTTAAATCTCTTGCTGGAAGCCTCCTTTAAATATTCAATGAAATCTTTTTCGGTTTTATCGAAAGCTTCAAGTTGAGTTTTATCTCCTATTGGGAAAAAGCAAATATCTACATTCTTTCTATGTAGAGCTTTTAAAATATTTACAGATACGTTACCGAAAGATAAAGCGTTGATTGGACAATTAATCAA
>JBEAPG010000056.1:0-8274 GCA_041164545.1 Bacteroidota bacterium | reverse complement strand
CAAAGCGGTTGGGAATGATGCATTGCATTTCAATAAAGACATAATAAGCTCACCAGCAAACAACTCAGTACCTAGTAATGTGCTAAATGCATTGTACAATATGAGTGATCACTTGCCTGTAACTCTAAACTTAGGAATAACGCGGAGCACAGCTTCAAATGCTGAGATTGATGTTCAGCAGCGAATTCTGGTGAGCAATCCCGTAGAAAGTGTGCTGCATTGGAAGGCGGAAAGAGGATTTAGCGGTGTTGTTACTCTATCTGACTTACAAGGGAAGGAGATGTATAGCATAGACCAAAATGAAAGTGTTTCCAATTGGCAAATGATACCTATGACAAATCTTATTTCAGGTACGTATATTCTATCTTTTAGATCTGAAGATGGGCAAGTAGTGCGTAAAAAGGTGGTGAAGTTGTAAGGGCTTCTTTTTCCAGGATTATCATTTCTAGACTGAATCTATCCGCATTGCAAATGCGACTGATTTTTAAAAAAAACATCAAATGAAAAAGGCCCTACTTTCGCGGAGCCTTCAGTCATATCTATAATTTGGGATTAGGGATTATTTCATTTTTTTCCATTCAGCGATGGACTCTGTATTCATTTTAACATAATCATTGTTTTTAGCTTCTGTAGCCAAAGCTTTTGACTTCTCAGCTACTTCAATCGCTTCTTTGTATCTACCAAGTTTGGCAAGCATCAATGATTTTTGGCGAAGCATCCAATATTTTTCTCCGTCTTCTAGTGCTTTATCCATCCAAACCAATGCTTGGTTTAAATCTTTATCATTATCTAAATAATAACGAGCCGCTGCGTAGTAGGTGCTTCCAGATATTTTCATCGCATTTTCTATTTGCTTCATTACATCTGCATCATAATCTACGGTGAAAGGAATATTTACTTGGGTGTTTTCCCAAAGCAATTCCAAATTAGCAGAACTAGAGCTAATATCAGAAAAACCTAGCGTAAAGGTTTCGATTTTTGCTGGATAGTTATTTGGTTTTACTTTTAAACGAAGTGCATCTTCATCTGAGGTATACTTGTCTCCACCGGTGCCACCATAGGTTAAGTTTTTATGAAAAATGATGGTCCATTCTGTTTTGCCAGGAATTGTGTATAAAGCATATTCACCTTTTGGTAAATCTTGTCCTGCAACTTTTATATCTGTGCTAAAACTTACTTTGGTGCTCATGTTCGCTCCGGTTCTCCACATTACATCAAATGGAACTAAATCTCCAAAAATAACACGGCCTTTTGCGCTTGGTCTAGAGTAAACTATTTTGCAGTCAGTTAATCCAACCTTTTGCTCTACAGTGCTTAAAGGACTCGGTTGTGGAGTAGTGATTTGAGCCATACTTGTGATGGCAAAAAAGCTTAATAAGGTAACTAATGTGTATTTCATTTTTCTATTAGATTTAGTGCAAGTATAACCGAATTGACTCTTATTAGTTTGCTTTTTGGCTTATTCTGTTAAGCCAGAATAGATATTTCGGCTTGGCAATTCAAAAATCTCCAAATCGAAGTAAGGCATTGCTGCTATAATGTGGTCAAAAATATCAGCCATTATATATTCATAGTTGTGCCAACGTTTATCAGTACTAAAAGCGTAAATCTCAATAGGAATACCTTGTGTAGTAGGGGCAAGATGTCTCGCCATTATCATCATATCCTTATGAATAGCGGAATGATGACTTACGTACGTTTCTATGTATTTTCTAAAAACTCCTAGGTTAGTAAGGTTTCTCCCATTTATTAAGATGGATTTATCCACTCCATGTTCTGCATTAAAATGTTCAATATCTTGGCTTCGTGTGTCAAGATATGCGGTTAAAAATTCTATTTTTTTTAACCTAGCTAGGTCAGTTTTGGTCAAATATTTCACTCCCGATTGCTTTATATAAATAGCGCGTTTTATTCTTCTGCCTTCTGAGTTTGTCATTCCTCTCCAATTCTTAAAAGAGTCAGAAATCAAAGCATAAGTAGGTATTGTGGTTATCGTTTTATCAAAGTTCTGAACTTTTACGGTTGCTAGATTTATTTCTATTACATCACCATCAGCGCCGTATTTTTCGAATGTAATCCAGTCGCCAATTCGTACCATATCATTTACAGAAACCTGAATACTCGCTACAAACCCCAAAATAGTATCTCGGAAAATAAGTACAATTATGGCCGACGTGGCTCCTAAAACAGTGAAAAATTGCCAGACCGGAATACCTGTTACTACTGCTATTGACAGCATAAAACCAGCTATCCACGCAAAAATCATAAATACTTGAATGTAGCTATCTATCGGTTTGTCTGCCAAACTGGGTAGTGTTTTAAAATAGTCTTTGAAGGTTTTTAAAATGCTGCGTACCACCCAAAGTGTAAGAGCAATACCATAAACTTTGAGTATTTTATTTGCTATAATGGCGCCTTGTTCAAAATCTGAAAAAACATATGGTGCAGCGTAAAATGCTAATAGCAAAGGAAGGATATGGGCAATATTGCGAGGTGCCTTGTTTTGCACCAGAAAGTCGTCGAATTGCGTCTCCGATTTAGCAGCAAAGTGAGATATAAAGCGTACCAATACTTTGCGTATAAAGTAGTCTAGTATCCATAAGCAAATCAGCACTAATGCGCCAAATACCACCACATTGGCGTAAGCCGCAGCGTCTTTTGCTATGCCCATAGATCGCAAGAAATTATAGAGTAAATGATAAATGTTTTGCATTTTTGAAAACCTGGTGCGAAACTAGGCATAGAACACCGCTACACCATACCTTTTGTTAATGCTTTTATCTAAAACTTAGCTCCAATAATAGGGATTGCCTTGCGATGATGCCATAAAACAATGGCTGAACTAACAAATACGACCAAAGCTAATATGAATAAGAATCCACCGTCGCCTTGCACTTCTATTCCTAGTTTAGTTAGGTGACTCAGAATAGCACCGCTAATTATACCAAGTGCAAGCAAGGTTCCAGCCCACACCGTTTTTGGAATAAGGAGTAAAATGGACGCAATAAGTTCTACTATCCAGCTGCCGATTCTCCCAACAGGTTCCAAGCCTAAGGTTTCAAAAATATAAACACTTTCAGGTGCAGCCGTAAACTTGAAGTATAGTGTTTGCAGCATAATGAAAGCAGCAATAAATCGGAGCGAAATGATTATATAGTTGTTCATAATTGGATAAATTCAGGGAGAAAAACGAATCAGTTTACGCTTCATTACAACTAATCAAATTCATCATTATCTACGTGAAGAATATGCATGAGTCTGTGCGCGAATGGAGAGAAAAAAATGGCAAAGGTGCTCAAGAAAACTACCCCACTGAATAGCGCATAAAAAGAAGCAAAAACTTTGGCAGCATTACTCTCCATTTGGTTTACTGGCCCCATTCCGGTGAGTATCATACTCGCATTGTACAAACTATCTATCCAAGATAATTTGCCTAAAAAATGATAACCAACTATGCCTAGACACAATGAAAAAAGCAAGAGCAAAATAGAGAAAAGAGTGTAGTTCATTACTCTTTTTGCAAATTCGTTTCGTGGTAAAATATTTTTATTCTTTGGTTTCAATCGACTTGTTCGCAGTACGTTTTAAAATTGTCAAGTATGGCTTGCCAACCACTTTTTTGCATTTCTTCAGGATTTTGTTTTTCTGGCTCAAAATGTTCTGTAACTATCGTTTTGTTATTGCTTTCTTCAAAACGTACATCCATAATCCGTTCGTCACCAAGCTTTATCTTAAGTAATTTCTCACTTTCTATTTGAGTAAAAATACCCCAAAAATCAAAACTAAAACTGCCGTCTTTGGCGGCCATAGTGTAGGTAAATTTTCCTCCTACCTCTAGCTTATTTTCGGCTGATGGGCAATGCCAATCGGGCGAAGCAAAATTCCATTGAGTTACGTGCTGGGGTTGGGTAAAGCAGTTCCAGACATGATTTATTGGTGCGTTTATAACTACCTGAACTGTGATTAAATCATTGTGCATTTCAAAGACAAATGTAGCGAAATGAGAGATCGAATTTAATAATAAATCTGATCGGTTATTTATGCTTGTCTTTTGCTTGCCAAACCGTAATGCCAACATAAATTAGCGTGATTATGAGCAGCAGATAAAAAATGCCCAATATCTCAGAACCAAAGTGGCTGCATAATCGGTTGTCACCATCGTTTATTAAAGCTAACATCATTTTAATATAAACCTGGCCAAAACGCGTCTACAAAATGTTTAATCTCTGTTTTATATTGATTTTTGATAATGGAGACGATATCGTACCGACATTCCGCATGAATATCATTTTCCAATAAATAACCTTCCGCGCCTTCAGCCAGTTTGTTCATTTTACTCGTACTTACCGCTTCTTCTGGGAGTCCATATGCGTCTGTTTCTCTTATTTTTACTTCAACAAAAACAATAACATCACCATCTTGTGCTATAATGTCTATTTCAGAGCGGCCATATCGGTAGTTTTTAGCCAAGATTTTGTATTTCTTATTTGAGAGATGAGCCAACGCTATTTCCTCGCCTTCTTGCCCAAATTTTTGTTTGTAGTCGCTCAATTTTTTAATGTTTCAGGGTTTTAAACAAGATAAAGAGTTAAAGAGTCAATGAGAAATGAAAAGTTGTAACTAGAAAATTGAATCATAAATCATACATCTTATGTCCTAAATCTTGTATCATACATCTTACATCATCCATCCCTCATCAATCCTCCGCCAACTCCTTCAATGCCAAAAACGCCATTAATCCAGCGCCAATTTTTAGAGCTTCTTCATCTATATCAAAAGTGGGAGTGTGCACCATACTTGTTTTGCCCTGCGCTTCGTTTCGAGTGCCTAAGCGGTAGAAACAGGCAGGAATTTCTTGAGAGTAAAAAGCAAAGTCCTCACCTGCTGGCCATAGTTCTAGGTCCACCACATTTTCCACTCCTAAGTACTCCTCTGCCCAATGTCTGGCCTTGTTTGTCAGATTTTCGTTGTTCATCAAAAATGGATATCCTTTTCGTACTTCTGCTTCGCAGCGAGCTCCGTGTAGCTTGCAAGTATCCTCACACATTTGCACAATAAGTTGATGTGCTTCAGCTCTCCAAGCCTCGTCGTAGGTTCTAAATGTACCTTCCATATATACCTCATTCGGGATTATATTGGTACTTCCTTCAGCGATTACCTTTCCAATGCTTAATACTGTTGGAATACTTGGTTTAGCTCTTCGGCTAGGTATGGTTTGTAATTGGGTGATTAGTTGAGCCGCTATCATAACCGGGTCTACGTTTTGGTGTGGATGAGCGCCGTGACCGCCTTTGCCTATTACTTTTATGTAAATTTCATCGGCACTTGCCATGTATAAACCACTACGAAAACCTACTTTACCCGCGTCTACAAGTGGCATAACGTGCTGGCCAAAAATACTTTCCACTTCGGGATTTTTAAGCACTCCATTTTTTATCATTATGCTAGCTCCGCCGGGCAGTCGCTCCTCTCCCGGTTGAAAAATACAGCGAACAGTTCCCTCAAATTCGTCCTTTAACTCGTCTAATATGGCAATAGCTCCAAGCACATTAGTAGTATGTACGTCGTGCCCACAAGCGTGCATAATCCCTTCATTTTTAGAAATATAGCTCGTAGTATTTTGTTCTTTGATAGGCAATGCATCAATATCGCCACGCAAAGCAACCGTTCTTTTATTTGGATTTTTTCCTTTTATGTCAACGAATCCCCCTGTTTCTGTAATTTGTTGCAAGTCATATCCTCTTTCTTGCAGGGATTTGGCTATAAATGCAGTTGTTTCAAACTCTTTAAAGCTCAATTCAGGATGGCTATGCAGGTGCCTACGGGTGGCCACTAATGCATCGAACTGATTATCTACCAATTGTTTAATCCTGTCGGATAAATTCATATAGGCAAAGGTAATTATTTTGATTAGGAACACGCCTGTGTAGGTTCGTGACTGTATAGATTCGGCCTCAGAGGCTCGAACCTACAAGCGATGGTAAATAATGTTACCTTTTTTTTGATAAAGAAACAAAAGATGATTTCGTCTTTTAAAACAGAAATGTTTGCTGTTTCTTTCCAATTATTCGAATTCGAAAAATATAAACAGTCATCATATTGTACATATCCGCTTTGGTATTCAAAAAAGCCGAGCACTTTTCTCCACATACTTAGGTCTATCCAATGCTATTTTGTTACTTCGCGTTTATCAATGATTTCGCAAGCAGTTATAAGTAAAATATACGATGCAGCACCTATTGAAGAGGTAGTGGGTCAGTATGTCAATCTGAAACGTGCTGGTGCAAATTATAAGGGATTATGTCCATTTCATGATGACAAAAGCCCAAGCATGAGTGTTTCGCCAGCCAAGGGCATTTTTAATTGCTTTGCGTGCCAAACTGGGGGAGATGTATTTAAATTTATTATGTTGCAAGAGGCATTATCCTATCCTCTTGCTATAAAATTTTTGGCAGATAAGTACAATATTGAAATAGACGAAGAGCAATTCGATGTAAATGAACTGGCAGAAGAAGCCCGAGTAAAAGAAGGAATTTATGCTGCCTTGGAATTTGCCAAAAATCACTTTTACCAACAGCTGAACGAATCGCAAGACGGAAAGGTGGTTTACAAGCCATACCTCACCGAAAGAGGCATAAAGCAACAAAGCATAGATACCTTTAAAATAGGACTAAGCGGGGTAAACCGAACTGATTTACTAGATGCCGGAATAAGAAATGGATATACCGTTCAGCAATTATTTGATGCTGGTTTAGTAAAAAAGCGAGACGAAAACGAAGGGGTTATCGAAAAGAACTTGAGAGACACCTTTATCGAACGGATTGTCTTTCCCATTTATAATATTTCGGGAAAAGTGCTTGGTTTTGGTGGTAGAATAATAAAAAAGGACACCAAAGCGCCCAAATATCTTAATAGCCCAGAAACGCCTGTTTATGAAAAGCGAAAAGAGCTTTTTGGTTTAAGTTTAGCAAAAACAGAAATACGCAAGCAAGATTTGGTGTATCTGGTAGAAGGCTATATGGATGTTGTAAGTCTTTTTCAGAGCGGAATTGAAAATGTTGTGGCAGCCAGTGGCACTGCATTTACAGAAGAACAAGCTCGACTTATAAAAAGGTTTACGCAAAATGTAACCCTTCTTTTTGATGGAGATGAAGCGGGAGTAAATGCCAGTTTAAAACACATTTCTACCTTGCTAAAGGCGGATATAAATGTGCATATAGCCCTATTTCCACAGGACGAAGATCCCGACAGTTTTGTACAGAAGAATGGAAGAAATGCTTTTTTGGAGTATGTAGAAAAAGAGCATAAAAACTTTGTAGAACTGATTTGCGAAGTGGTGCTTGCTGGGCATAACTATGACCCCATAAAAAAAGCCGAAGCTGCTCGCACAGTGGCAGAAAATATAGCGGTTATTCCCGATCCACTAAAGCGGGCTGCGTATATAAATCAAACAGCGAGCGTACTCGAAATACCTGAGCGCATTTTGATAGAAGAAACCAATAAGTTTAGACTATCCAGCTTGCAACGGGATGAAAAAGAGAAACACCGAGAACTGCAATTTGTCTCTTTTACCGAAGAAAAAACACCAGAAGTCCTACAAAAAGATGATGTTAATTATCAGGAATTGGAGTTGCTTAAGTCATTGATTTTATTTGCTGATAGGGAGTTTAAAGAAGATCAAAGCATTGCGCAGTATATTTTTGAGGAACTAGAAGCGGACGGAGTTTGGCCTGTATCAAAGGAATATGGATCAATTTTTAGAGAAGCCCACGCCTATTTTGCCGAACACCAAGTGCTAAACGAACTGTATTTTATACGCAATCCGGAGACATCTTCTTTGGCAGCCAATATTATTTCGAAGAGTTACCAGCTTAGTAAGGGATGGGAAGAAAATTTTGAAAAAATTGTAAAGACGGATGACGATAATTATCGCCAACAGGTTGCCCAAAATCTCAATTATTTAAAGCTGAAGCATATTGACATTCTGATGAAGGAAAATCAAGAAAAGCTGAAACTAGCAGAAACGGATGAGGAAATAAGTGAGTTTCAAATCATTCATGCAAATTTGCAGGCGGTACGAAAAAAAATAACAGAAGTATTAGGTACAGTAATTCTAAGTTAATATGCTGAAAGAGTGGTTTTTTTATGTGGGTAATGTCATTCTCGCCTTACCTATACGACTTTTTATTCGTAAGATACATTTTAACAAAACAGAAAATTTTGTAAAAAACAAACCTGTTCTTATTGCGTGCAATCATCCCAATTCGTTTTTGG
>JBEAPG010000055.1:0-8336 GCA_041164545.1 Bacteroidota bacterium | reverse complement strand
ATTCAATCTTCCTGGTGTTTGCGAAGCAGATGGAATAAAGGTTTCCAAAGAAACCTTTATATCTTCAATCGTGAAATTATTTACGTAGGCTGCCAATACCGCTGGCAATATATTTTGTATCATAAACAAGGCTCTTCCTCCATAAGTAAGAGGCACATTTACCGCCTTTATTATGCGCAGTTTCCACTCGCCTCTGCAAATCGTGATATAGCCATTTTCATATATTGCGCACAAGCCGTCACGTTTCATCATTGCTTTGATGTGTGTATTGTTTTCATCCAAAGAGAACAACGCCAATTTGGATTCAATTTTCTTTCGCATATTGTACACCAATTCATCATCTGCATTCAGTATAGAATAACCGTCAGGCAAAACTGTTTCGGGTATAACTCCTTTTACGTCAGCTAATTGCTCTATGGTGTGAATTCCTTTTAAACCCAAGTGGTCGGCTGCTACATTGGTCACTATACCTACATTGCAACGTTTAAAACCAAGTCCAGCGCGCAGCAAACCACCTCTAGCACATTCAAGTACTGCAAAATCTACCGTTGGATCTTTTAGCACAAACTCGGCACTAGCAGGTCCCGTGCAATCTCCCGTTACCATTAGTCTATTTTGAATATACACTCCGTCGCTGGTAGTATATCCTACCTTATAGCCTTTCATTTTTGCTAAATGGGCAATTAATCGTGTCGTGGTTGTTTTTCCGTTGGTACCTGTTATAGCTATAATCGGAATTCGTGCATTCGACCCTGGAGGAAATAACTTATCAATTACGGGGGCCGCAACATTACGCGGAAGACCAGAAGTAGGAGCGAGGTGCATTCTGAATCCGGGTCCTGCATTTACCTCTAACACCGCTCCACCCGTTTCGGCCAAAGGCTTACTAATGTCCGTAGTTGAAACATCAATTCCGCATATATCTAAGTCTATTATTTTTGAAATACGCTCAGCCATAAATACGTTTGCTGGATGAACTATATCGGTGACATCTTCTGCAGTTCCGCCAGTGCTCAAGTTTGCAGTGTCTTTTAGTTGCATTATTTCACCATCGGCTAATACTGTATCTAAGGTGTAATTTTTGGCACGTATAAGCGACATGGTCAACTCATTTATGCTTATTGCAGTTAGTACATTTTCGTGTCCATATCCACGTCTTGGGTCACTATTTACCTCATCTATCAGTTGTTGTATCGTTTGTTTCCCATCGCCAACAACCTGTGCTGGAGTGCGTTTAGCGGCAGCTACCAGCTTGTGGTTAATAACTAAAAGTCGATAATCATTGCCTTTGATATACTTTTCGATAATTACAGAATTGGATACTTTCTTCGCTTCAATAAAGGCTAAAAGTGCATCTTCATAATTGTTAATATTTATTGTTATACCACGCCCGTGATTACCATTTACAGGTTTAATAACAATAGGGTAGCGAACGTACCGAATGGCATCTTCTAAGCTGCTTTCTCTGCGTATTATTTCACCTCTTGGCACCTCTACCTCTGCTTGTTCCAGAAGGTATTTAGTATCTTCTTTGTCACAGGCTAATTCTACTCCAATATTACTCGTTTCGCTGGTTACGGTGGCTTGTATGCGCTTTTGATTGGCACCATAACCCAACTGACAAAGTGAATATTTATTTAATCGAATCCATGGAATACCTCTTTTCTCAGCCTCTTCTATTATAGAGCCTGTACTTGGTCCTAGCCGAGCTTCTTCTCTAAGTTCGCGCATAGTTTGTATGTCCTCTGACATGTCATATTCTTCCCCTTTTATCAGCGCTTCGCAAATGCGAACGGCTGCTGATGCAGCATATCTGCCCACGTTTTCTTCCATATATGCAAAAACGACGCTGTAAACACCCGGTTCACCATAACCTCGCGTTCTACCGAATCCAACGTCCATACCTGCTAAGGTTTGCAGTTCTAATGCTATATGCTCGATTATATGCCCCATCCAGGTGCCTTCATCCACCCGCATAAAAAAGCCGCCTTCCACCGCCTCAGAACATCTATGAGAGTACATACTTGGGAACATGGCTTTCAAACGTTCAGGGAAACCAGGGATTTTATTTGAAGGAAGCTCTTCCATTTCCTCTAAATCGAGGGTCATGTCAATTAGTTTATGTCTGCGAACTGACCAACGATTTGGTCCGCGCATAGCTCTTATTTCGATTATTTTCAAGGGTGAAAAGTATGATTATTCGGTTAAAATATGTGTTTTGAGTTTGATTGTACAAGTATAACTTTTTTTAACGTCAGGCATACAATACTTTCGCTCGCTTTTAAGAGTAAGTTTAATAATCAATTATGATTGGAGCTAAAGGAACGTTAATCCCCATTGGCGGTAATGAAGATAAAGGAAGTGAAGACAACGAAATATATAGTCTCGATTTTATCGAAGACGGAATTCTGTCGAGAGTTGTCAATGAAGCAGGAGGAATAGAGGCAAAAATTGTAGTTATTCCCACTGCGAGCAGTATCCCAGTGGAAGTTGGTGAAAACTATCTTGACGCCTTTAGCAAATTAGGATGCAAAAATATGTCTGTCTTGCATATTCGTTCTAAGAAAGATGCTGAAAATGAGGAAAATGTGAATGAAATTTGCCAAGCTGATTGTGTCATGTTTTCGGGAGGAGACCAATCTAAAATAGCCAAGCGAATAGGAGGTACTAAAATGCATCATATTTTATTGGAGCGATTTGAAAAAGAGGTAGGATTTGTGATTGCAGGAACTAGTGCTGGTGCAATGGCAATGGCTACCGAAATGATTGCAGGTGGAAGCAGTAAAGAATCGTTTGTGAAGGGTGCAGTAAGTATGGTAGAAGGGTTAGGCTTGGCGCCTCAACTTATACTAGATACACACTTTATTCAGCGTGGAAGGTTTGGTCGTATTTCTGAAGCTATAGCTAAGTTCCCAACAAAAATAGGGGTAGGACTAGCCGAAGATACAGGCCTAATTATTAAAAATGGGAATGAAATGAAAGTTATTGGTTCAGGAATGGTAATTGTTTTTGATGGAAGCGAAATTCAGCATAATAACGAGAAAATTCTGAAGGAAGGTACTCCTATGACACTTACCAATATGAAGGTACATGTACTCGCCAATTCTGATAAATTTTTTATAGATGAAAGAAGGGTAGAGGTATTGCCAATGAGCTCGCCATTCGAGCGTTAAACCTATTCGGAGTAGATTTTAATTTCCAATTGTCCACTTGCAGCTTTGCAAGCTCTGTACATTCCTTCCGTATTAAAAGGCATAGCGATATTGCCGTTTCGGTCAATGGCAACTAGTCCACCATCACCGCCTATCTCCAAAATCCGTTTCATAATTACTTCATTGGCTGCATCTTCTAAGATTAATCCTGAATATTCCATAAGTGCAGATACATCATACGCTACCACACCTCGTATAAAATACTCACCGCTTCCAGTGCAAGACACCGCACATGTTTTATTATTGGCATAGGTTCCAGCGCCTATCATTGGACTGTCCCCCACTCGCCCAAATTTTTTATTGGTCATTCCTCCAGTAGAAGTGGCTGCTGCCAGGTTACCAAAACTATCGAGTGCTACAGCACCAACTGTCCCGAATTTGGCATCCTTCTTTTTGCTATGGTCGAGTTGAAAATTATCCGAATCTTTGATTTCTTGCCACTGGTTATATCTAAATGCATCATAAAAATAGTCTGCGGACTCAAACTTATGATTGCGTTGCTTGGCAAATTCTACAGCGCCTTCACCTGCCAAAAAAACGTGTTCTGAATTGAGCATTACATCTCTTGCCAGCGAAACTGGATTTTTTATACCTGAAATAAGTGAGACTGCACCTGCTTTTAGATTGCTTCCGTCCATTATAGAAGCATCCATTTCGTGAGTGCCTTTTGTGGTAAAAACGCTTCCTCTTCCTGCATTAAAAAGCGGACTATCTTCTAGGCATTTTACAGCTAATTCTACTGCTTCTATTGCCGTTGCACCTTCATTTAGCAGATTATAGCCATTGTCCAGCGCAAATTGCAGCGCTTCTTTATATGCCAATTCCTTTTCAGTCGTCATCATGCCTTTTACTAATGTTCCGGCACCTCCGTGTATGGCCAATGCTATTTTTTCACTCATTTTTTCAAACTATTTGGTCGCCACAAAGGTTAATCATTTTGGTAAGGTTTTTTGTGTTCATTTTTAGTTTTAGTAGGGTTAGGCTGTGATACCAACGGGGTTTTAAGTACTGTAAACATCAATGAAATACTAAACTAATACCTCTATCAAAAAAATCAATTGCTACCCCAAACATTATTAAATTTCACTCGTTATATTTGCAGTTAGAATTAATCTAAATAAAAATAGATGTTAAAGTTCCCAATATACCTAGACAACAACGCCACCACACCAATGGATCCAGGAGTGTTGGAAGCAATGATCCCTTACTTTACCGAAAAATTTGGTAATGCAGCAAGCCGTAACCATAGTTTTGGTTGGACAGCGGAAGAAGCAGTAGACTACGCAAGAGAGCAAGTAGCTCGATTGATAGGTGCGAGCAGCAAGGAGATTATCTTTACCAGTGGAGCTACGGAGTCAAACAACTTGGCTATAAAAGGTGCATACGAAATGTATAGCAGTAAAGGTAACCACATTATCACTGTGACTACCGAGCACAAAGCGGTTTTAGATGCGTGTAAAAAGGCGGAAAAAATGGGGGCTGAGGTTACCTATCTTTCACCAAACGAAGACGGATTGATTAACCTGTCAGATGTAGAAAGTGCTATTACAGACAAAACTATATTAATTACTGTAATGTACGGTAATAATGAGATAGGAGTAGTTCAGGATATTCCGGCGATAGCAGCAATTGCTAAGAAAAACGGAATACTTTTTCATACCGATGCTACTCAAGCTGTTGGTAAAATTCCGGTTAACGTAATGGAAGACGGAATTGATTTAATGAGTTTTACGGGTCATAAAATGTATGGTCCAAAAGGAGTTGGAGCACTTTATGTAAGAAGAAAAAATCCAAGAGTAAAAGTGACAAGCCAAATGGACGGCGGAGGCCACGAGCGCGGAATGCGCAGTGGTACATTGAACGTCCCTGGTATTGTTGGTTTTGGGAAGGCCTGCGAAATATGTCAAAATGAAATGGCTGAAGAAGCTGTGAGACTAAGTGCAATGCGCGACAGATTGGAAAAAGAACTTTTGACTATAGAAGAATCATATGTAAATGGTAATGTTAAACATCGTTTACCTCATGTAGCTAATATTTCATTCAAGTTTGTAGAAGGAGAAGGCTTAATGATGGGAGTAAAAGATATTGCAGTGAGCAGCGGAAGTGCGTGTACAAGTGCAAGTCTTGAGCCTAGTTATGTACTTAAGTCTCTTGGTCTTGACGACGAATTAGCGCATTCTTCACTACGTTTTGGTTTGGGTAGATTCACAACTGAAGAAGAAATAGATTACACGATTGACCACGTTAAAACTGCGGTTAATAAATTGAGAGATATGAGTCCATTATGGGAAATGTTTAAAGATGGCATTGACCTAAAAACCATTGAATGGGCAGAACATTAATGGAACAAGTAAAAGAAATTAGAATCTAAAAAATTATGGCATATTCAGAAAAAGTTATCGATCACTACAATAATCCACGAAACATTGGCACCTTAAATAAAGAAGCTAAAAATGTGGGAACAGGTTTAGTTGGTGCACCAGAGTGCGGCGACGTTATGCGTTTACAAATTGAAGTAGATGATGCGACGGGTATCATCAAAGATGCAAAATTCAAAACCTTTGGTTGTGGTTCTGCAATTGCGTCTTCTTCTCTGGCTACTGAGTGGCTTAAAGGAAAATCGGTTGACGAAGCCATCCAAATTGACAATATGGATATCGTTGAAGAATTGGCATTGCCACCTGTAAAGATTCATTGTTCTGTATTAGCTGAAGATGCGATTAAAACAGCGATCAACGATTACCGCGTGAAGCAAGGGCTTGAGCCAATTGTGGATGACAAAAAACACTATTAGTAGTGGAAACTTGATTTAAAATGTCAAGTTGAAAAATAATATTTGTAAAACTAACAATTAGAAAAAATGATTACAGTTTCAGAACGAGCAGCAAATCAGGTAGATGCATTAATGGGTCAAGAAGGACTTGGAAATGATTATTTTATCCGTGTGTCTGTAGTAGGGGGTGGTTGTTCAGGATTGAGTTATAAACTCGATTTTGACAATGAGAGTCAGGAAGGAGATCAAGTATTTGAAAGTAACGGTTATAAAATAGTTTGCGACATGAAAAGCTTTTTATATCTGTGCGGGACTGAGTTGGATTTTACAGATGGTCTAAACGGAAAAGGATTTCAGTTTAATAATCCAAATGCAAGTCGTACTTGCGGCTGCGGCGAAAGTTTTGCCGTGTAAATTCGCCTTGATTAACCATATTATAAAACCACTTAGTTAGTAGCTAAGTGGTTTTTTTTTGCATTTCAGGAAATAATTGACGTTTGAAGTATAAGTCTAATCTACTTTAGCTAATCCGAATAAATCAAGGCGAAAAAAGTACGAAGTCTATTTAAAGAAGGATGATTAGTGTATAGCAGATTAGTCAGCTAAGTGAATGGTGTCGGTTTTAGAATTATGTAAATTAGCAAAACGATTTAATTTTGACCTTGTGCAGAGAAACTCTAAAATTATAGCTCGATTAACAGCCTTGTGGGCGCTCTCTGAAGCCGGACTAGGTGGAATATTGCACGCCCTTCAATCGCCTTTTACAGGTCTGTTTGTTGGTGGATTCGCAATTATTCTCATTAGTTTAATCGCCTATTTTGCCGATGATAAATGGGAAACCATCTTCCGTTCATTGTTGGTTGTACTTATTATAAAAGTGGCTGTTAGCCCGCATTCGCCTCCTACGTCATACCTTGCTGTAAGTTTTCAAGCTTTTGTTGGGGCGCTTATTTACAGTAAGTTGAGAGTAAATATGTGGAGTGCAGTGATGCTAGGAGTTATTACGCTTATTGAGTCTGCGGTTCAAAAACTACTCGTAGTTTGGCTTATTTTTGGGCAAAGTATTTGGAATGCAATTGATGAGTTTCATATATACGTAGAAAATAAATTCTGGTTTTTAGGCGAACTTCTATCTGTACAAGTTCTTATTTCAACCTATCTATGGGTGTATGCCATTATCGGAGCCATTTTAGGATATATTATTTATGATGTTATCCAATACTTAGATTACAATCAAGGCAATGTAAAATACCAAATACAAGCTATCGAATTTGACAATGAAATAAAAGTTAATCCCAAGATGAAAGGACGCTGGAGACAATGGGTGATTTTTGGAGGTTTTCTAGCTTTGACTTTAGCGTATTACTTCTTTGTAAAAGATGGAGATGCAGTTTGGAAAAATTGGTTGTACATTACTTTAAGAACAGCTGGAATATTACTACTGTGGTATTACGTAATTGCACCTTTGGTTAAAAAGTGGTTATCTAATTTTCTGGAAGGCAAAAAACATCGTGTACAGCAAGAAGTGGATGAAACGTTGACGTTATTACCTTACCTTACTAAAGTGATAAAACTTGCTTGGAAAGAAAATAAAGACGAAAAGGGATTTAGAGTGAGAATGCGTGGATTTATAGGCGATTCTATTTTGTACAGTATCCACTTGCAGTTAGAAGAAGAATGATCTACATATTAGCTGGCGATATACGTACAGGCAAAACCTCGGCTTTGTTAGAATGGAAGGATACATGGGATAATGTAAAGGGTGTTTTATGTCCAGAAAATAAGGAAGGAAAACGAATGTTACTGGACTTAGATTCACAACAACAGTTTCCATTTGAAGTAGATGAACCAGGAGAAAAAACCGTGAGTGTGGGCAAATTTCATTTTGCGCAACCGTCTTTTGATTTAGCTAATTATCTACTGATGAAGGCATTTGAAGATCAAGATTATGATTTTTTGGTGCTGGACGAACTCGGAAAGTTGGAGATGGAAGACAAGGGCATTCATCCTGCTGTTTCTCATATTTTTGCCAATTACGTTCCCGATGAAGATAGAAACATTATGGCTGTTATTCGTACTTCATTGGTAAAAGATATCATAGCAAAGTACAAAATCAAAGACTTTACTATCGTTTCCAAAGAATTTTTACTAGATGTCTAACGACCATTTTTCAGTTGTTCAAAGTCTTTTTGGGTGTTTACGTTCATGAAATCCAATTGATTTTCAATAGCTACCCTTTTCGCGTCTATCTGAAATAAAAATTTTTGAATGGATCGCCCCCCATTGTCAAAATAGGTTTGTAATAAAGGATAACTACTATACTCCCAAATGGCCAAGGTTCCTTGCCACAG
>JBEAPG010000054.1:0-8358 GCA_041164545.1 Bacteroidota bacterium | reverse complement strand
TATCTGTGGAAACTCTTTTGCTATTTCATAAAAGGTATTAAGGAACATACCATCAGTAAGTTTCATAATATTGGCTTTATGGCCGCAGGTGATTTTTGAATATCCTTCTTTGATAGCAGTTTGAAATGCTGTACGAATTACTTGCTCTGAACCTGGTCTAGAAATTATTCTTCTACTCACAGCTACGTCTTTAGTCATAAGATGTTCAATACCGCCGTAGGTATCCTCTATGTTTTCTCTAACTATGGTTATATCAATAGGAATTCCCGCTTTGCTAAAAACCGTATCCACGCCCTTTATCGATTTAAATTTTCTAATGTTGGAGTGTGTATTCCACGTTTTTCTCGCAGTGACGTTTATACTTTTTACACCGCCTCCTTTAGGAGTTTCCATTGGCCCTTTGAATAAAATACCAGTTTCTTCGATACTTTTTTTAGCATCATCTGTCATACCCGTTGTAAATCCCTCATCGTAAACACTTTTTCCCATTTTTACAAAATCGTATTCCAACGGCACTTTTGCAGCATCAAAAATGTGTAAAACCGTATCCATTATTTCCGGACCTATTCCATCTCCTTTTGCTACTGATATCCTAACTTTTTTCATTTACCTTAAAAAATTGAAGTGCAAAGGTACTAAAGTAAAGGCCAAAATTCTCAATTAGGCATACTTTTTGCAGCTTTATAAAACTCTGTGAAGCCGCAATTTTATTAGTGTTTTACTTATATTTTAATACCTTTGCAGGTTCTTACATAAAATTAAGAAATTTAATAATTAATGAGACAGCTCAAAATTTCAAAACAGTTCACCAATAGGGAGAACAAATCGTTGGATAAATATCTAAACGAGATTAGTAAAGTGTCAATGATTGACGCGCAAGAGGAGGTGGAATTAGCCCGAAGAATTCGCGAAGGCGATCAGGCTGCTCTTGAGAAATTGGTAAATGCTAACTTACGTTTCGTTGTTTCTGTTTCTAAACAGTACCAAAATCAAGGTTTAACCTTAGGAGATTTGATAAACGAAGGAAATTTAGGTTTAATTAAAGCTGCAAAACGTTTTGATGAAACCAGAGGTTTTAAGTTTATATCGTATGCCGTATGGTGGATTCGTCAAAGTATTTTGCAAGCATTGGCAGATCAGTCTCGTATAGTAAGATTACCATTAAATAAAGTAGGTTCTATTGGAAGAATAAGCGCTGCAGCAGCTCGTTTGGAGCAATTGCAAGAACGTGAACCGACTCCAGAAGAAATAGCAAAAGAGTTGGAGATAAGTGTTACAGAAGTAGAAAATGCATTTAAATCTTCTGGTAGACATTTATCTATCGATGCTCCACTTATCGAGGGTGAAGATAACAGCCTTTTAGGAGTTTTGGATAACAATGATGAGCCAAATCCAGATCAACCATTGATGGATGAATCTTTAAGAAAAGAAATAAACCGAGTAATTTCAACGCTTTCTGAAAAAGAAAGAGATGTGTTGAAATACTATTATGGTTTAGATGGTGGACCAGCTCATACTTTAGAAGATATTTCTGACAAGGTAGGATTAACTCGAGAGCGTGTACGTCAAATAAAAGAAAAAGCACTTCGTAGACTCCGTAAGTCTAGTAAGAGCAAAATCTTGAAATCTTATTTAGGTTAATTTTAACCAAAAAATTAGCATATCGAAATAGAAAAGGCTGCCATTAGGTGGCCTTTTTTATTTTTTCAAAAATTGCCCAACACATTCCGTAAATGAGGAAGTAATACAAAAAATCTTCAATTGGAATAGTAACAAGGCGCATGCCTAAGTTTTCTGCATTATTATACCAAACTACAGGTTCAGGAGTTTTGGCTCCGGTTAAAACTCCATTTATAATAGCAAACGGAATAAGAATGATAAGATAGCACAGGTAGAAAATGCCTTGATTAGGCGGTTTAGACCATTCTGCCCAAAACAAAAATAAAAGCACCATACTAGATATAGTGGTTGTATAAATATTCCCAAATCCAATAACTAAATAAAAAGCGGCAATTACCATCATTAAATAGTTAAGGTTTTTTTCGACAGGTGCTAGAACATTTTTAAGGTTTAGAATGAGAAATTGATCGTATAGAAACAAACATGCATATGGAATACACAGAAAAAATAACCATTCTTCAAGTGGCAGATGCAAAAATTCTATACCTAATAAATAGTCAGAATTAAATCCCCAAACCCCTTTGATAGTAAAAAGAATATCCCAGGATATGAAGAAAGCAGCAGTAATGGCAATAGCTATAAATGCGGCTTTCCATCGCTTATAAAAATGTCCAAGTTTATTAAAACTTAGGGCTAGTGGAAATGCAACAGCACCAATATCTAACCAAAAGTAGAGATGATTCATTTACTTCGCTTCTTTAATGTATTTTGGTGGAACGAGCAACATACCAAAACACTCGCCATCTTCCTTGTTTAAATGTTTGTGATGTACCTTATGTGCTTTTCGTATTGCCTTAAAGTAACGATGATTTGTTCTACGTAGTACTTTAAATCGTTGGTGAATAAAGATGTCGTGCACAAAAAAATAAGCGAGGCCATATAATGCAATTCCCACTCCAACAAAAAACAGCGGAAACCAAGCTTCTACTGCACTTCCAATTATAAAACTTGCCGCACTTGGTATAGCAAAAATCAAGAAAAAAGCATCGTTTTTTTCAAAAAAACCAGGCTCGTGCTGATGATGATCTTTATGTAAAAACCATAAAAATCCGTGCATCACATATTTATGTGCAACCCAAGCTACAAACTCCATAGCAAAAAATGTAGCTACAGTAATAAGTATATAAAGAGCAATCATATTATAAAAAGTAACTTCCTAATGCTAACCGTGCTTTTGAGGTAAACAATAATCTAAATTTGGTGTGGTTTGGCACCCTCAATCGTTTTTCAAACAAGTCGTCAAAACTAGCACTTTCAAGTTTTTTGAATAGTTTGAAATAGTATCTATATGCAGTATAAACACCGTACTTTGAATTAGATGGCAATCTGTTAATAGCCTCTAATGCTTCCTGAAAGTCTTGTGCAATGTCTTCTTCTATTTGTTGTTTTAGTTGTGGTGTCCAACTGCTCATATTCATTCCCGGAAAATATAAACGGCCCAAATTGTCTTTGTCGGATTTCAAATCGCGCAGGAAATTTACCTTTTGAAAAGCAGAACCAAGGCTCATCGCTCCATCTTTTAGCGTTTCATATTTTTTAGTATCACCATTACAAAACACACGTAAACACATCAAACCCACCACTTGTGCACTGCCTAAAATGTATTTATCAAATGTTTCTTGGTCGTACTGCTGATCTTCTAAGTCCATTTCCATACTTTCGAAAAACGCATCAATTAACCAATGATCTATATTGTAATGATTTACTGCGTGTTGAAAGCTGTTCAAAATAGGGTTTAAGCTTATTTTTTGACTAATGGCAGCATAAGTTTGAGCTTTAAAATCGGCAATCAAAGAAGCCTGCTCATACCCTTCAAAACTATCCACTATTTCATCTGCAAAACGCACGAAACCATAAATGGAATATATAGGTTTACGTACAGACTTATCCAGCATTCTTATTCCAAGTGAAAAAGATGTACTGTATTCGTTAGTAACCATTTGGCTACATTTAATTGATACTTGATCGAATAGGGCTTTCATTGTGGTGTTCTTTTTGAATTAGGTTGGACACTATTTTTCCAGATATTATAGCGGGAGGTACGCCGGGGCCGGGTACTGTTAGTTGTCCTGTATAGTACAAGTTGTTTAATTTATTGCTTTTGCATTTTGGTTTTAGAAATGCAGTTTGTTTCAGTGTATTGGCTAAGCCATATGCATTACCTTTAAATGAGTTGTAGTCACTTACAAAGTTGCTATGAGCAAATGTTTCATACACCTCTATATGCTTACGAATATCTACACCGAGGTGTTTAGAAATTCTATCAGATATCATATTAAAATATCTATCCCTTACCAAAGGAGTGTCTTCTAATTCTGTAGAAACAGGAATTAGTATAAACACGTTTTCTTTGCCCTCTGGAGCTACATTAGGGTCCGTTTTGCTTGGGCAGCAAACATAGAATAACGGCTTTTGCGGCCATTCGTGCGTATCGTATATTTCGATGGCATGCTCATTAAAATCAGCATCAAAAAATAGGTTATGGTGTTGTAAACCTTCAATTTTTGTGTCTAGACCAACATAATACAACAAACTGGAAGGAGCCATTACTCTTTTCTTCCAATACGATTCCGAGTAATTACGTTGCTCAATATTGAGTAGCTTTTGTTCGGTATGATGATAATCTGCGCCGCTTATTACTACATCTGCCTCGTAAAAGAGCTCGTTGCATCGTAGTCCAGTACATTCATTACCTATCGTTTCTATACGGGTTACGTTTGCATTTGTTATATACTTCACACCCAGTTCTTCACCTAGCCTCACCATTCCTTTCACAATTTCATTCATTCCACCCATAGGATACCATGTTCCTAAAACTATATCTGCATAGTTCATCAAACTATACAAACTCGGAGTTTGTTGAGGCTTGGCTCCTAAAAATAGTACTGGAAATTCAAGTAATTCAATGAGTTTTGGATGTGTGAAAAATTGACGTATGTGCTTACTAATTGGTTTGAACAGATCGAGCGACAATCCTTTTTTAGCTGTGTCAAGGGTCATAAACTCAACAACAGATAAAGAGGGTTTCGTCACGAAATCGCCCATTCCAATGATATACTTTGTTTTAGCCTCTGCTAGAAACTGCTCTAATTTTGGTCCGCTTCCTGGTTCATATTTTTCAAAATATGCTTTAAATTCTTCGAAGTTAGAAGGAATACTATCTGGATTGTCTTGCCAAAACACTTGATAACTAGGGCTAATACGAACTAACTCGTAATAATCTTCTACGCGTTTGCCAAAATCATTAAAAAAGCTTTCGAAAACGTCTGGCATCCAATACCAACTTGGACCCATATCAAAAGTGAATCCGTCTTTTTGCATAATTCGAGCGCGTCCTCCTAATTGGTTGTTTTTTTCATACACTGTTACATCGTAGCCTTCCTTAGCCAGGTAACAAGCGCTTGATAGTGAGGAGAATCCAGATCCGATTATTGCTATTTTCAAAATTTGTTCAAAAATTGGTGTGTAAAATTAAACAAAAATTTCCTACAAAATATTTTTTAAGTCATCAACTCCGTGAAGTAGGTTGAATTTATTTCCAGGCAAATTACCTTGTATTTCTGCTTGAATACCTGACACAAAAAGATTTTTACAATCGATTAATTCGTCCATTTTCCTAAGATAAGTAGTCATTAAATCTTCAGGTCGAGGAATGGTAAAAATGCAAAGCACATCAGAAACTTTGGCAATTTTGACACAATTTGCAACGTCGTCTAAAGGAACACTAGGTCCTAGATAAATGCATTCGTTTCCAGCCCTTTTTATTAGAAAATAGGCATAAAGCAAACCTATTTCATGGTCTTCATTGTCGGGCAGATACAACAGATATTTTTTATCTGATTTTTGAAAAGGCAATACGTCAATAGCGGTAAATAGCTTTTGACGAATCATTTGTGTAGCGAAATGTTCTTGAGCAGGATTTAGTTTACTTACCGTCCACATTAGTCCGATGCGAATAAGTAAAGGATAGATAATTTGCTCCACAGTGTGGTCCATCCCATTTTCGGTTAACGCTTTGGCATATATATCTTCAAAAGTTGCAATATCACATTTGAGTGTAGCCACAATTAGTTCATTAATGATTATCTTTTTTGCAGCTTCAATGTTTTCGCTTTGAAGAGATTCGATTTCGGCATATAGCTCTTCCTCTGTAAGAGAAGTGGCTTTACTTATTTTCATGCCGCTATCTAATACAGAAACAATATTTAGTAGCTTTTTAAGGTCTTCATTGGAATAAGTTCGGATGTTTGTTTCTGTCCTATCCGGATCAAATAAGTTGTATCGCTTTTCCCATATACGAATGGTATGTGCCTTAATACCACTTAGGTTTTCTAATTCTCGTATACTCAATGTGCCAGTCATAGCTTTAGCTTGTGCATTTATCTACGTTGATAAGACAAAGAACACACTAAGTTTGTTTGTTTTATGCATAAAAAAATGGGACATAACATTATGTCCCATTCTATTAAAAGACTGTTTGTTTTTATTTCATTAGCAAAAATTGATACATAAAATGTTCATTTTGATGTGCTTGTTTGCCTCTCTCTCCTTTTCCGTCAGGGCCCTTTTTATGCTGCTGAGTTTGTGGTTTATTTTCTTCCACAAAAGCTCGCTCAGCATCAAGTATCGGTTTTACATCTGCGAAAATTTGTTGCAATTCTGCTTTATGAGCATCTACAATAGGGCCAAGAAGTGTTTTTATTTGTTCTCTTGCAGCCTTATTTTCTGTTTTTTCATCTTCTTTTAGTTCACCTAGGTGATGGTCTTTTTTGTGTTCCGGTTTAAGCGCTCTTGCTTGAGCAATTATAGCTTTTTCACTTTCAGAAAGCTTGCTATCAAAGGCAAGTCGTTTTTCCTTCATTATGGGTTTAACATTAGCTTCGTGATATGCTTTTAGTTTATCCCTTGACTCTTTATTTTCTGTTCGGTGCTCCTTTCTAATCTCTTTAAGTTTCGCTTGTTGTTCTGCTGTAAGTACAGCTTTTACTTTTTCTCTTTCTTCTTTGCGTAACTCCCGTATTGCATTTTCATCTACAACTTCTTGCTTGCGCAAGTTTTGCGTTTGGCTAGCTGTGTTGTTAAAAATAGCTTGCACTTGTTCTTTTTGAGTTTCGGTAAGGCTAACTTTTTCATCGAGCATTTGTACTTTTTGAGTAGCTCGTTGTTCTGGCGACACTTTTTGTGCTAGCACTGCCTGGCAGAATAGCACAAATACAATGGTTGTTTTTATTGCTTTCATATTAATCATTTTCTCATTAGACTTAACGAAAGCCAATTTGATTTCATTGCAAGGGATTTATTCTTTTATTTCCGCATTTTCAGTGGGTTTGGGCAAAGTTTGTTTCGCAGCCACACATCTAAAACCAACGGTATTCGAAATGTAAGAATATGATTCGAAATAAGTGGGATTTACAGCGTGAAACGAGGTTCTAAAGCTTCCGCCAAACGATTTCTCCTCTTCGCTCGTCATTTCGGCAACGTTACCATATAGGTTGTACAATTTCTTTTTATTGGGTGTAAATCGAAACACAGATGTGGTATAAGTTATTGCCTCAAGCATTAATATGTCACGACTTTCTGCAAAATTCCCGGGCATTATTTTGCCTTTTTGAATCTTTCTGTCCACACTTTTTTTGTTACCAAAACTCGCTGCAAGTTCAAATTCTTGGGGTGTTGGCAATCTATAAATATAATAAGTCGGTATGGTGTAAACAGAATCTGGGTGCGGTTTATTTTTCGTAATTTTATAAAATATAAATTCGTTAACTCTTTCGGTACGCCATTCGCAGTAGGCTTCGGCTTGAGTTTTAGTAATGCCTACCATTGGATGTTTGAGGTAAGCAGGGTGATCAAAATACAGTTTACGCAGAGACAAACCCAAGGTATCTTTCCACACCGTTTTATTAGGCTCAGATGCCTTAAACTCGTTGCTATTTTCGCCATAGGTTTGCTTAAGCCAAAATTGGTACTCATTCCAATTTGCCACACTTATTTCGGTGGCATCCATAGATAATGAGTCATTTAGCAATACAGTGCCGGGTGCTTTTGGCGGTTTTTTACCAGCTAAAGCAAGAAGAGGTAGAACAAGTATTATGAATAAAAAAAACCTTTGCAAACTTTTCATGAATTCACAAAGGTTACGAATATTTCCGTTTAAAATTACCTCTATCTGCGTGTTTTTTTACCCTCAGCCCGAATGGCCCCATTCTTTGCATTCGCTCAATTTTCATTAGTTGAACTTCATTTAGCACAGGTTTCATCTTTTCAAACATCTGTTTACGCGATGCATCCATTTCTAATTTATGCTGTCCCCGTAGTTTCTGCTGAATGGGTATCATAGAATCCAGTATTGGTTCAATTTGTTTGACTTGTTCATCTGTTAGTTCTAACCTTTTCATTAAGTGCATTTTTTCTTGCATAGGTTTGTCCATCATGTCTCTAAAGTGTTTCATACGTTGATGCGCCAAGCGACCAGATGTAAAGAAACCGAGTATAAATCCAAGTATTAGTGTAGATGTGATTACGAGTATTGTTTTTGTTTTCATGATTGATAATACGTTAAAATGTCATTGTAGTTGGAGCCATTTAATAGGTTTATGCCTAAAATATTGTCAAAACTTATGCCACCATCTTGCATGTAAACAGTAAATAAGCAAAATACTACACTCGCAGCAATGC
>JBEAPG010000053.1:0-8376 GCA_041164545.1 Bacteroidota bacterium | reverse complement strand
TATATGTAAGTCATATTGCAACACTTTATCCCACTTTTTATGCCATGTAAATTCCTGTTCGGCGAATTCTCCCCAAAATTTTTCGGGGTTTTCTAAACCTGCATTATAAGCTTGAGTGTATTTCTCTGCGGATTGTATAATGTATTTCATGGAATGCGAAATATAGGAGTTTATTTTAAAAACATGTGTACTAAGGTTTAATCATCTATTTTAAAATCAATTCAATCGGATTGAACAGAATCAAAGAAATTGCTGCTTTATGCCGATTTTTTACAGTGAAATAGAAAAATATCGCCACTTTTTTATGTTGTACTAGAAAAATATCGCCTCCCAACTAATAATCCTTTTCCTTTGCCCTTTAAGATATATTAAGTGCCAAAACTGATTAACATATCATCTGTTAACTCAATAACATAAACATCATGCTCAATTTCGAATTTAAAAACCCGACAAAAATTTTATTTGGTAAAGGTGAAATAGCCAAAATAGCTAAAGAAATACCTGAAAACGCTAACATTCTTATGCTATATGGCGGAGGTAGCATAAAGAAAAATGGTGTTTATGAGCAAGTTACCGAAGCTCTTAAGAATTTTGATTACATCGAGTTTGGTGGAATTCCCGCTAATCCAGAATATGAAGTTTTAATGGATGCCTTAGCGATTATAAAATCAGAGAAAATCGATTATTTATTGGCTGTAGGCGGTGGATCGGTAATAGATGGCACCAAGTTTTTGAGCAGTGCAGCTTTGTATCAAGGCGAAGAACCGTGGGATATTTTAAAGAAAGGAATTCGCACTGAAGTTGGAATGCCGTTCGGTACCGTTTTAACCTTGCCAGCAACAGGAACTGAAATGAATAGCGGTTCGGTAATATCTCGCAGAGAAACGGGTGAAAAACTGGGTATGGGCGGACCAGGATTGTTTCCGCAATTTTCTGTGCTAGACCCTTCGGTGGTTGCTTCTATTCCGAAACGTCAAATTGCTAACGGAATTACAGATGCCTATACACACGTTATGGAACAATATATGACCTATCCTATTGGTGCTGATTTGCAAGACAGAATTGCTGAAAGTGTGATGAACAGCCTTATTGCTACAGCACCCAAGGTGATGGAAAATCCTGCTGATTATACTACAGCTGCCAATTTTATGTGGTGTTGCACTATGGCACTAAACGGATTGATACAAAAAGGCGTTCCGACTGATTGGGCCATTCACGCCATAGGACACGAACTAACTGCCTTGTACGGTATAGACCACGCCCGTACTTTGGCAATAATTGCTCCAAGACATTATCACTATTTCTTGGAAAACAAGAAAGAAAAACTTGCTCAATACGGCGAACGCGTGTGGAATATAACTGATGGAAGCGTGGAAGAACGAGCAAGAAAAGCCATTGAAAAAACCGAAGCATTTTTTCAGTCACTTGATATTCCTACACACCTCTCCGAATACACTGCCGAATACGAAGGTACTGCGGAAAAAGTAAGCAACGCACTAAAAGAGCGAGGTTGGGTAGCACTCGGCGAACACAAAGCTGTTACTCCTGATGCTGTAAAGGCGATTGTGGAGGGGAGTTACTAAGCATAAGCCTTTCTTGCTCAGAAGGGATTGAATGCGAATCAATGAAATCCGCAATGTGAGTAGTTCACCAAAATCTTTGATTTGCATATTTGTCTTGAACTATGATCAATAGAATTATACCTCAAAGGTTATAACTTCTGCAATTTTATCATAATCATACCTTAAGTGGTATAATTAATTAATAAAATATAAATACTATACCCGAAAATACATACTATTTCTGTATTTTCGTATTTGTATATTAGTAAGGGTATAGAAATGGAAGAAAATAAACTAACCGATTTAGCACTTTTCGTAAAAGTCAGAAGGAAAATGCTACGCATAAACCAAGTCGAACTTGCAGAAAAAGCAGGTGTAGGTTTACGTTTTGTGCGCGATATGGAACAAGGTAAAGCAAGCTTACGAATGGATAAGGTAAACGATGTATTGCGATTATTCGGTCACGAACTAGGACCTGTAGAAATGAACCGAGATAAATTATTAAATAATAACGTAAAATGAGGAGTGCAAGCGTGTTTTACAAATCTCAGTTGGCAGGATTATTACAAGAAACAGAGCAAGGATATGTATTTGCCTATGACGATGCATACCTCCAAACAGAATCTGCAATGCCCGTGAGTCTTACCCTCCCGCTTAGTGCAGACCCTAAAACAAGCAACGTGTTGTTTCCTTTTTTTGATGGATTAATACCCGAAGGTTGGCTACTAGATATAGCCCAAGAAAACTGGAAATTAAATCCTCGAGATAGATTTGGATTACTCTTGGCTTGCTGCAAAGACTGCATAGGGGCCGTTGGTGTAGAAGAAATGTAACCAACACTCAATCAATGAAAAACTATAAAAAGACATACTTTCAATACAATACGCACGATTTTTTGTCGGTAGCAAACGAGCCGGGTGAAAAACCGATGTCTAGTTGTTTGTATTGTTACAAACCTTTGGAAAAAGAAGAAGTAGACTTTCATCAAGCGTGCAACAAGCGTTTTTTTGGCCAACTATACACTCCTACTCTTGATTATAGTTTTAATGATTTGGAAATGCTTGCCAGCAAAGTGGTGCAAAGCCATATGGCGGTTACCGGCGTGCAACCTAAGCTCAGTCTTAGCTTGCACAGAAAAAAAGATAAGAATATAGTTAAAAAACTAACTATAGTTGGACTATATGGTGACTACATATTAAAACCACCCACTGCTAATTACCCCGAACTGCCCGAAGTGGAAGACGCCACTATGCACATGGCAGATGTATGCGGAATAGCAGCTGTACCTCATAGTTTGGTAAAACTAGCTGATGGAACACAATGCTATATAACCAAGCGTGTGGACAGAACTAAGCACGGCAAGTTGGCTATGGAAGATTTCTGCCAACTTACGGAACGACTTACGGAAGACAAGTACAAAGGAAGCCACGAACAAGTGGCAAAAACAGTGCTCATGTTAGCGGCAAATCCATGGTATGATGTTACTAATTTTTGGGAGCAAGTACTATTATCTTATTTCACAGGAAATGCAGACATGCACCTCAAAAACTTTTCTTTATTGGAAAATGAAATGGGTTCATACTCACTTTCGCCTGCCTATGATTTAGTAAATACGGCAATAGTAAACCCGAGTGATAAAGAAGAATTAGCACTTACTACCAATGGTAAAAAGAGCAATTTAAAATACACTGATTTTCTGAAAGCCTTTGAAACTACAGGACTTAACCAAAAAGTACTGGACACTATGCTCCATAATTTTTTCTATTGTCGTAAGGAAATGAAAACTGTTTTAATGCGAAGTTTTATGAGTTATGATTTGAAGTTCAACTACCTCGAATTGATGAATTCTCGATTTGAATTAGTGCCACAGCATGTGCGCTAAATTGGTTCGTTGTTCAAACCAAATAGAGATACCATTGAGCATTGAATTGGCTTTAATTAATACATTTGACCGGTAATGATAAACTACAATCCAAAAATATGGTTTACTCAAATTTTTAGAGTTCCCAAAAGTGATACGCTTCGAATCTTGATGCCCGAAATGATTATTCTGGCCATTCTAAGTACAGGACTCACCTATTTGGAACTCACTTATTTTAAGGATTTAAAGATATTTAAAGACGCCATTGCTGTCTACTCGCTCATTGGCTTTGTGCTTTCGCTTTTGCTCGTTTTTAGAACAAATACTGCGTACGATAGATGGTGGGAAGGGCGAAAAAAATGGGGCGAATTGGTAAACAATACACGAACGCTCGCCATTAAAGTATCAACCACTACCAATAAAAAGTCGTACACCGATTTCTTTGCTCGTATGATTTCTAATTATCCGTATGCACTAAAATGGCATTTACGAAGTGAGAATGAAGACTTAAGCCTGGAGCTAAACGAAGATGAAAAACTGCAATTCGAAAGTGCTTCACACAAACCCAGCACGATTTCTAAATTAATGTACGCAAAGCTACGAGAGATGCAGCAAAAGGGTGAACTAAGCGATATTGAATATTTAGCAATGGATACCAATTTAAACACATTTTCAAACATTACGGGAGCATGTGAGCGAATAAAAAACACACCGATGCCATTCTCTTACAACCTGTTTTTAAAGAAGTTTATATTCATCTACGTAACTACTTTGCCACTGGGCTTTGTGTCCTCTTTTGGATATGGTACGGTTCTGATAGCGGTTTTTATCTTTTACATCTTGGTAAGTATTGAGCTTTTGGCTGAAGAAATTGAAGATCCATTTGGTGTAGATGATAACGACTTACCACTGGATGAGCTTTGCAATAAGATAAAAGCAAACGTGCACGGAATATTGAGCTGATGAATAAGATTTAGAGTAGAGCTTCATTTTGTGCATTTTTAGCCAAGCCAGGATGTAGATAGAAAAAGCTCGTATTCTATTCCAAATACTTCTTTTACCATAAAATCACCCCATTCCTCCTTACCGTTTCTAATTCGTTCTTTTTGTTTTACATAAGCTTATTTTTGCCCAATGAGTCAAATAGACTGGATTACCGCTAAAGAATACGAAGACATAACCTATAAAAAGTGCAACGGAGTTGCACGTATCGCTTTTAATAGACCCGACGTACGAAACGCATTTCGTCCAAAAACTACAAGTGAATTATTGGACGCATTTCACAATGCACAAGAAGATTTGAGCATTGGAGTAGTACTTTTAAGTGCCGAAGGACCTAGTTCGAAAGATGGTGTATACAGTTTTTGCAGTGGCGGCGACCAAAAGGCACGCGGACATCAGGGTTACGTGGGTGAAGACAATTATCATCGATTAAACATATTGGACGTGCAGCGCCTTATTCGGTTTATGCCAAAGGTAGTAATAGCAGTAGTTCCTGGATGGGCTGTAGGTGGCGGCCATAGTTTGCACGTGGTGTGTGATCTGACTTTGGCTAGCAAGGAGCACGCTATTTTTAAACAAACCGATGCGGATGTTACCAGTTTTGATGGCGGATATGGTTCTGCTTATTTAGCAAAAATGGTAGGCCAGAAAAAAGCGAGAGAAATCTTCTTTTTGGGTAGAAACTACTCAGCTCAAGAAGCTTTTGAAATGGGAATGGTAAATGCGGTAGTTCCTCATGCAGAATTAGAAGATACTGCGTATGAATGGGCTCAAGAGGTTTTGGGTAAATCTCCTACCAGTATTAAAATGCTGAAATTTGCTATGAACCTAACCGACGACGGTATGGTTGGCCAACAAGTATTTGCCGGTGAGGCTACGCGACTTGCCTATATGACCGACGAAGCCAAAGAAGGACGAGACGCATTTCTAGAAAAAAGAAAACCTAATTTTAAGAAAGAATATCTTCCATAATACGAGTATAAGTATATAAAATGGCTTTTCAACTTTCACTGTTGGTTTTACTACCATTGTTGGCAATGGCACAAAATTCTGACATAAAATCAAAAGTGATAATGTTCGAGTTTGATGAAGTAGCGCATTTTAAATATGTTGACAATGACCTTCCAAGCCTGCAAGCGAAAACGCAATTCTTCAAGGGTTCAAAAACAAATACACTGAGGCAACTTCTCTACAAAGATTTACCAAAAAATATTGCAGATTCTACATCTATTCTGAAGGACATAAGCGCCAATTCTTTTGTGGAATATGAAATGTCAAATTTTCAAATTGATACTCTCAAACTAGCCTTTAGCACGCAGCACACGGATACTTTTAAAATGTCGCGTTGCCTTCCTATTTACCGAGATATACTTGTTTTTAGAAATAAAGGTGAAGTGGTTTGTATTGCCAAATTATGCCTTGAGTGCAAAAGGTTCTACTTCATTAAAAAAGAAGATTTTGACTCTGGTTTTTTTGGCCAAAATGGTGAGTGGGAAATCTTAAGAAAGCTCTTGAAACATCAAAAAAAGCCTAATTCTTGGAAGACCCGAGAAGAGTAGCGTTCGAGATTTTAATTTGTACAGCTTCTATGCGCTCTGCACAATAGATACCAACTCCCCTGCTTGCCGCACTCCGCTTTCACGCCATAGTTGCTTTCCGTTTTTGAACACCATTAATGTAGGGACTCCACGTACATTGTAAGCTGCTGCTAATGAAGGATTTTTATCTACGTCTATTTTTACGATTTTAACCTTTTCTCCCAATTCACCTTTTACTTGTTCTAAAATGGGATGCATCATTTTGCAAGGTCCACACCATTCCGCTGAAAAATCTACCAAAACGGGAATGTCTGAATTGACGATATCTTTAAAGTTTGCCATACTTCGTTTGTTTCAAATTTTATGCCTGATTACTTAAGTGCTTAGTATTTAGTTTGGTTCGTGCCGATTTGGCACGAACCCCTAAATCAAAATTAAACCAGTCTTTTGGCAGCTTGCCAAGAGCCCGCATTATATGCTTCTACTCCGTTGTTCTTTAAAAGAGCAACAGCACTTCCACTTCTCATTCCGCTTGCACAACATGCAATAACTGGCTTATTCCATTTTTTAATGGTTTCCATTTTTGCATTTAACTTGTCTAATGGAATGTTTTTCGAATTCTTAACATGACCTCTGCTATACTCGCCAGTGCTTCTTACATCCAAAATAATGGCACCTTCAGCCATTTTCTCTTTAAGGTCCACTCCCGGACCAAATAGTTTCTTTATAAATCCAAACATTGCTGCAAATAAGAAAATTTTTTTGTGGTTAATAAGTAACTCAAATTACAAAACATTTTATAGCTTTGTGAAGCAATGATTTCTAAAAATGCCATACACGAAGCTTGCCTGTCCAAATTGCAGTCGCAAATGGACGAGCTTAAATCGGCGATTGCCAAAGTGCAAGAATCTATTGTAAATGAAGAGAATAGCACGGCAGGCAATAAATTTGAAACGGCTCGGGCTATGGGTCAAGAGGAGTTGGATCGTATAAATAGGCAAATGAGTGTACTTGTTAAAGAATACAATATTCTGAGTCAAATAAACTTGGATCGGCCATGTGACTCAGTGCAATTGGGTGCGGTAGTAAAAACAGATAAAAAAATGCTGTACACCTCTGTGGCGTTGGGAAAAGTGGAGGTGGAGAATACCCCAATTTTTGCTATTTCTTTTGTTTCACCTATCGGTCAAATGCTACTCGGCAAAGAGGTAGGTGATGAATTAGTATTTGCAGGCAAAAAAGAGAAAATAGAAGCAGTTTACTAAGTATTTCGCAACCATAGTCCATCCTTTCTTTCAAAAAGTATCTTTGCCAAATGAAATTGGTTTCGTGGAACGTTAATGGAATAAGAGCAACAGTAAAAAAAGGTTTAATTGATATAATTAATGAAAGTGGAGCGGACATTTATTGCATACAAGAAACCAAAGCGCAAGATGATCAAGTGCAAGAGGCACTTGCCGACTTAAAAGGATTCCATATCTACAGTAACTCAGCCACCAAAAAAGGATATAGTGGCGTTGCTATTCTTTCTAAAACTGAACCTATAGCTATTTTGAGAGATATGGGTGTTGCGGAACATGATGATGAAGGTCGGATAATTACTGCAGAGTACAATGACTTTTACCTCACTAATGTGTATGTGCCGAATAGTGGTAGCGGACTAAAACGACTAGAATACCGAGCAGAATGGGATAAAGCATTTGCCAATTATTTAGCAGACTTACAAAAGAAAAAACCAGTAATAGTTACTGGTGATTTTAATGTAGCACACGAAGGGATAGACCTGAAAAACGATAAAGCAAACTACAACAAAACAAGTGGATACACCCAGGTAGAAATTGATGGTTTAGATGGTATTTTGAACACTGGATTAGTTGACACGTTTAGAAAGTTACATCCTGATGAAGAAAAATACAGTTTTTGGAGTGTTCGTTTCAATGCAAGGGCAAGCAATGCCGGCTGGCGTATAGACTATTTTTTGGTAAGTGAGTCCCTTTGGCCAAAAGTGCAGGAAGCTTTTATTAATAATGAAATTTTCGGAAGCGACCACTGTCCTGTGGGGCTGGTATTGGCAAAGTGAAAGAAATTCTAAAAGATCTGTTTTGGGTTTTACTTGCTGCTTTAGTTCTATTAATAATCATTATTGCAATTGCCTTATCTGATCCTAATTTTAGAGATTTGGCAGAATAATAAAGCTCTATCAGGCAAAACAACTTTTAGGAATATGAAGCTGAGCCGAACATTGGATGAAAAGTGAAATATCATATTATAGAAATATTAGTACTAATTTTTACCTTACGATAGAAATTTTCGCACTCTTCTGATTCACCCAATTACTAGAAAAAATGATATACAAAATGTTATTGAATAAAATATTGAAAAAATTCCCTTTAGCTTTCTAAGCTAGTATTTT
>JBEAPG010000052.1:0-8377 GCA_041164545.1 Bacteroidota bacterium | reverse complement strand
ATTTCAATGACGCCTGGTTTATCCTTAGAATCAAACTTAAAATAAGATTCGTTGATATTGATATTTGGCTCAAAGTTGGTAATAATGTAGGTTGTTACAGTTCCATTCTTGCTATATACCGACATTTCTCTGATTTTGTTTGCAAGTTTATCTACTCCAAGTTTCACTTTGAAGTAACCTTTGTTTTTGTCAGTTGGAGTAAGTTCAATGACGTCTAACGTAGTGGTACCATCTGACACCTGACCAGAATGCTTATGAATAAATCCTTTTTCGTAAATGGTAAAAATTTCAGATGGGTTAATATCCATTGCTTTAGGATCAAACTTAGATATCTGTACTTCGTTGGCATCTTTTAGATAGGTCCAAATGGTTTTTCCGTCACAATAGATTTCCTGACCTGACATATTAACTCTAAATTTCTTTCCTTTTTGATATAAAGTTCCGCTTTGTCTTACACTGGATGCGCTCTGCTGACTTTTAATAGAAATTGCAAATGAGGCTTTTATAGAGTTGTAGGTTTTATATGTTTTGCTCAGCTTATTAAGAATGGCAGAACTTTGGTTATCTGCTGACTCAGAATTCGAAGTAAACGGATTTGCGATTAATAGTGCGATGAGCGTAAATAGTGCGAATGCTTTTTTCATTTGTAAATTGTGTTCTAGTGCAAATTATTCAAAAACTGTTCCAAAGCATATTCATCTGGCAATAAAACCGCTCTGGCTTTGCTTCCTTCAAAAGGGCCCACAATATTACATGCTTCTAATTGATCTATCAAGCGCCCTGCTCGATTGTATCCTACCTTTAGGCGTCTTTGTATCAAACTCGTGCTTCCTTGTTGGTGTTGCACTACAACTCTAGCCGCATCTTCAAAAAGTGCATCTCTATCATTGGGGTCAAATTCTCCTACTTCACTATCACTATCTTCTCTTACTTCAGGTAAAATATGTGCATCTGGATAACCACGTTGGTTGCCAATAAAACCTGTTATGGTGTCTACCTCTGGTGTATCTACAAAAGGACATTGCAAGCGTACCAATTCGCTTCCCGTACTATAAAGCATATCTCCTTTTCCAATTAATTGATCTGCGCCATTTCCATCTAATATTGTTCGTGAGTCAATTTTACTCGATACGCGGAAAGCAATTCTAGCCGGGAAATTTGCCTTTATTGTACCCGTAATAATATTTACCGAAGGGCGCTGAGTGGCTAAAATTAGGTGAATACCAATGGCTCTTGCAAGTTGTGCTAGTCTGCCAATAGGATGCTCTACTTCTTTGCCGGCAGTCATAATCAGGTCTGCTACCTCGTCTATTACCACCACTATGTACGGCAAAAATCGGTGTCCATCATTTGGATTTAATTTTCTGGCAATGAACTTCTCATTGTATTCTTTAATGTTTCTTACCAGTGCCACCTGAAGTAATCCGTAGCGATCATCCATTTCTACACACAATGAATTGAGCGTTGTTATTACTTGTTTATTATCTGTAATAATGGCATCTCCTTCGCCAGGTAATTTGGCTAGGTAATGACGCTCTATAGTTTGATACAGCGTTAACTCCACCTTTTTAGGGTCTACCATTACAAACTTCAATTCAGATGGGTGTTTTTTGTATAATAGCGAAACTATTATCGCGTTCAATCCGACCGACTTACCTTGACCTGTAGCACCTGCCATTAGTAAGTGAGGCATTTTAGCCAAATCTGCCACAAACACTTCATTGGAAATGGTTTTTCCTAAACAAACAGGTAACGCGAACTTACTATTTTGATACTTAGGACTGCTTATTACTGAGTGCATACTTACAATCTCAGGTTTCTTATTTGGCACCTCAATACCTATGGTTCCTTTCCCCGGTATAGGTGCAATTATTCTAATTCCCAATGCAGCTAAGCTTAGTGCAATATCGTCTTCAAGGTTTTTAATCTTTGATATTCTAACTCCTTTCTCAGGAACAATTTCAAACAACGTAACCGTAGGTCCAATTGTCGCTTTAATTTGTGCGATTCCAATTTTGTAATTGTTCAGGGTTTGCACAATCATATCCTTACTCTTCTCTAAATCACCTTTAGAAACCTCAGTTTTTTCAGAATCTCCATACGAATTCAAAAACTCAATCTTTGGAAATTGATAATCCCTTAAATCTAAAGTAGGATCAAATGGTGTATCTATACCATAATGTTCTTTCTCAATCTCCTCTATTTTTTCTTCTTTTTGTTCAACTCTTTCTATTTCAAGTGTTAAGTTGGATTCCTCGGCTACCGGTTGGGGCTTTTCTTCTACCGTTCGTATTATCTCAAAACCATCGTCATCTTCTATTTCATCTTCTTCTATCGCGATGTTATCTTTTTCAAAGAGGCTATGTTCCGTACCAAACTTAGGTTGTAAATCTGCATCTTCAGCAGCCAAAACGGTATTCACGGCATTGCCAACCCTCTGAATCTTTTTGCTTTTTACACTTGCTAAAACATCGATTCCAAAACTTACATATAAGAAAAATACAGTAATGAGCAAAAGAGTAAGCACCAAACCTACCATGCCTAAAAGTGATTTTGAAAACACAAAAACGCCATAACCAAGCAAACCGCTAAGCAATGGGTTTGACTTGTAAAACAACAATGCGCAAACCAACGAAACCCAAACAGCAATAACCAAAAGCTTGCTTACTAAAGATGGTTTTACTCTAAACTTATTGTTGAAATATAGATTAAAGCCGATGATAAAAAAGATTGGATATATAAAAAATGAACCAATGCCAAAACCATAATAAACAAAAAGATGAGCAACAAAGGCCCCTATTTTTCCCATAAAGTTATCAGGTGTATGATTTTGAAAATCAAAAAGAAAATTTTGAATTCCTGAATTGAGAATACTTTGATCCGTTCTCCATGAAAACAAGTAACTTATTGATGCCAGTAATACAAAAACCGTAAACAGCAATAGTATTCCACCAAGTAATTTATTTCTTAGAACGGTGTCCTTTTCTTTTTTTACACTTTCTGACTTTGATTTTTTTGTCGATTTTCTTCTTGTCGCCATTATTTAAAAGCTACGAAGGTAGTTTGTCCTTAGTGCTACTTACCTCGTAATTTTAAACAACCCAGATTAACTGTACTATATTGTGAATATTGGGAAAATGAGCGAAAAATTATCGAATTAGATCTACAACTCCTTCTACACGGTGGTGCTCCGTTTCACAGTTAAACTTATAATCGATAATATAAAAATAAGTAGAAGCAGGCAAATCCAAACCTGACTTATAATCGGTGCCGTACCAGCTAAAATTTGGGTCAGCACTTTGGTAAACCTGTTCGCCCCAACGATTAAAAATCTTTATGATAAAATAGCTGGTATTCTCTACTTCTAACTTGAAATTATCATTCAGATTATCTCCATAAGGAGTGAATACATTGTAAAAAACAATTTGTTTGAAATAGGATGATTTCACCTCTTGGCAAAAAGTATCAACACACAGCTCTAAATTGGTAGCCATCAAACAAACGGTAAATATTCCGCTGTCTTGACCATAGAGATGGGTTGGATTGGCTAAAGTACTCGTATCCTCATCACCACTTTGTGGATGACCAAAATCCCAAAGTAATGAGACGCTATTCTCTGAGTTGCTTGTAAATTGATATTCATTGCATATCCCCTGTTGAACGGCAGTAAAATCGGATTTAATAAATGAAACATCTACTTCTTTGGTTATTGTATCATAACATGATCGTTCGTATGGACCACTTGGGTTGTAATTGGGTAAGTGCACGACATTGTATTTTCCAGGAGTGTTGAATATATATTCTAAGTTTTTGCCATCGCTGATCGTATCATTACCTTCAACCTGCCAAATGTATTCAGTATAAATGGAATCTGATTTGCTTCTAAAAACAATAGGCTTACCTGTACAAATGGGTCCATCATAATCAAAATCCACCACGGGTATTGGTAATACGATAACTCGTCGCGTCTCATAATATCGCCTAGTAGTATCTGGGAATAAAGCCGAACAAGTGTATTTATTACCTGCATCGGGATTAATAAAACTATCACTTGCTTCCAAATAAATATAATAAATGCCTGGTTTGGTATAGGTAAAACTAAACGCACTATCTGCATCAGCATAAATCGTAGTCCCTAAAGAATCGCCCATATGCCAAATAAGGCTGCTACTATTTTTGCTCGCACTGCTAAAACTTGCGGTAAATGGCACGCAACCTACCGTGTCGCTTGTTATTCTAAAATAGGGCTCTGGACCTTTTAAGTATATGTCAAATTCTGCAGTATCGGTGCATCCAGCCGAGGTAGTTACGGCGTGAATTAGCTTAAAACCTCCATTTGAGGTATAATAATGGAACGGATTTGCAAGGTAACTCTCGGTAGTAAAATCACCAAAATCCCAGAAATATTCTATTATTTTATCATTAGTTGTAGAATCATCAAAATAAGACGAATCTAAAAACTGGATTATTTGATCGCACAAATACCGTTTATTCTTATCACCAATATCTGCGGTGATACCTGCTACTTCTACCCAATGTTGTGTAGTATCTGTACATCCATTTACATCTTGTGTAGCTAGCCTTACAAGATATTTGCCTTTAGCACTATACGTGTGCTTAGGATTGTAGCTCGAGTCTAAAAAAGCATTCCCATCACCAAAATCCCACCACATCTTTTCAGGGACTCCAGCTGCCTGCCAGTAAGCAGTAGCATCATCCCAATAACGAATACTGTCCTTAAACTGAACCTCTGTCCCTACACAAACTATGCTATCATTACTGAATGTATTTACATATCCAAATTGCATAGCATAATAGCCAAATTCATAGCATCCATTGGTATCTTCTAAGTGTAGATAGATGTCGTATCGGCCTTCTTCTTTATAGGTATGAGACAGTTCTGATACTGTATCATTGGTTATATCCAACTTGCTTACGGGATTACCTGGTTCCCAAAGGTACTTGACAAAGTCAATGCGCTTATCTTGATTTCCTTTGTATGTTGCTGTTACTTCGACTGGTAAGCACAATGTGTCCTTGTATAATTCAAAATCAAATATGGGTTCGCTAAAAAGTTGGAACCAATTATGGTACCACAATGTATCTTTACATATGCCAAAGCTAGAGTAATAATAGTCTGATGTATCCGCCGAGCGATACACTTTATTGCTACCTGTGGTTATTTCAAAACCGACTGTTACCCAACCATTTGTATCCTTAACTCCCGGATAGTAGTGCCTAGATCTTAGCATATCAAATGCATTGGGGTCTTGAAGACTATCTAAACATACACGTACATCTCCACCGCAGATATTACTCGAAAACTCTACTCCATACTCGGTTTTTATACCAATGCAAGGTCGTCTAACCTCTGCAATAAACGCAGCGAAATCAGTATTTACGAAACTCACTTTTTTAGAAACGCTATCTACACATCCGCTTGTTCTATCCCTTACAACAAGGTTTGGATAGAAACATCCTGTATCTAAATACCAATGTTGTGTGTTCATTAAGCTATCAAAATTGCAATTATTAGGATATCCAATGCACTGAGGAGCTAAGGTATCTGTAAAATCCCAAAACCACTGTGGATTTGCCTTTGGATGCTGTAATGATGTATTCAAGAAGTACACAGTATCTTTTTGCGTACATTGATTATTATTCAAGGCTAAAAAATCTGGGAGTACTCCTACAGAAGAAATACTAACATACCTGGAGTACGCCGTACAATTCCCTAACGTAATGCGCAAACGAACAAAATAATCATCCGGCTTAGGCACAGTTATATTTTGCACTAAATTATATCCGGAATATTGAATAAGAACCGTGTCCTTATCATATAACTCCCAGTAATAATTGCCCCCCGCTACTTGCGGATTACCAAAAAAGAAAGGCTTTGGAAAGCACTGAACAGTATCACCAAAATAGATATTGGTTTCTACTTTAGGGAAATTAATGGTAAACTGTCTGGCTACTTCGCTTTTGCAACCATTTTTAAGGGTTACGGAAAACTTTGTAAACTGCGTTTGCGGTGTAGTGAAGTAATGACAATTGCCTTCCCATTTCCCTTTTTCTTTTGTTCCATCATTATAATCCCATTCCCACGTCTGTATATTAGTAGGCGATTTGGAAGAGTCATTTTCGAAGCAAACCTTTTGTCTATTGCACTCTGCACCAGACACTTTAGCTCTAAAAGACGGAATATAATCTTCTAGAATAGTGATATCTTTAGTCCACTTACTCTCACATCCTTTATCATTTTGCACTTCGGCTACGATTGTATATGTCGTTGTATTTGGGTATTGACCAAAGCAAATATTTTTCTGTGACAAAGGCAGGTTTGAACTGCTTTGACTTCCATCTCCCCACAATATTAATCGAGAAGCATATCGACTTGTGGTCGCTCCCATAGTACTCAAATCATTCAAACAAATGTTTTGATTGTACAAACAATAATTAGAACTGCCTAAACTAAAATTTGCAGTTGGTAAATCATGAACCATTATCGTTTTTGAAGCTGATATAGTACCTCCTCCGCTTAGCGTAACTGAAAGTTTAATCGTCTTAGAACCATAGTTAGTAAATGAATGTCCCGGATTTGCTTGGGTAGAACTTGTTCCATCATCAAAATCCCAAGCATATGTTGCGGCTGTGCCACCGCTTATATTAGATTTAAAACTAAGCACTTCGTTCTTACAAACAAAGCTATCACAACTTATACTTACTGTTTGAGCTTGCACAATAGTTATGTGCAAACAGAAAATTAATAAGAAGGATAATAGTCTATGCATTTAATTGAAGACAATCAAAAATAATAATAAGTTGCTTGCTAATGTAAAGAAAATGAACAAGTAAGATAAATATGATGAAGGAATAACAAAGTTTACTAGCGAATTAAATCGACCATTCCTTCTATAATTTGCTCTTTACTGTCACAAGCATATGCAAACCTAAGTATGTAAAAATAAGTAGATGATGGTAATGCCAAACCTGAATTTGCGTCTGTTCCATCCCAACCATCTTCTGGATTTGAGGTGGTAAAGACTTGCTCTCCCCAGCGGTTGAAAATTTGAAGTGTATAATATTTGTAGTTTTCAACCTGCATTTTAAACTCATCATTTAAATTGTCATTTCCTGGCGTAAATACATTGTACAATTTCAAGTCTTCGTAATAAGAAGCGTGCACCTCTTGGCAAATAGTATCTGCACAACCTAGAGAATTAGCAACTTGCAAGCAAACATTGTATGTCCCGCTGTCTTTGCCATAGCTATGCGATGGATTGGACAAAGTGCTGTTATTATCACTTCCACTTATGGCGTGGTCAAAATCCCAATAAAATGTTTCGGCATTTCTCGAGCTATCAAAAAACAGGAATTCGTTACAAACTCCCTCAATTTGATAACCAAATTTAGCTTCAATGTCTATGACTGTGATACTATCTGAACGGCTATCGAAACAAGCGCGTTGGTACGGACCGGTAGGTGTGTAGGTTGGATTTAAATCAATTTTAAAAATACCTGGTTTGTCGAAGATATACGAAATGGACTTTGATTTGGTCGTCGTATCTTTTCCATCAAACGTCCAATCAAATTGAGAATAAATCGTATCTGAAGTGCTGGTAAATACGGCCGGCTGACCGACGCAAGCTGGTTCATTAAAACTGAAACTAACACTCGGAATAGGAAGCACAACTACCCTACGTACACTATAAACCGACTCATTGGTATCGGGAAATAAGCTAGTACAAGTGTAAGTATTATTGGTGCTTTCATTGTAAAAAACGTCACTTCCAACGGTATAAATGTAGTATGTTCCTGGTTTGTTATACGTAAAGCTAAAAGAAGTATCTCCTTTGGAATTTACTATACTATTCAATTCGTCTCCCATATACCAAATGAGCGTAGATATATTTTTGCTGCTACTATGAAAGCTCGCCGTGTATGGCACGCAACCTACAGTATCACTCGTAATTTCAAAGAAAGGCTCTGGCCCTTTGAGATACACATTGAATGTGGCGGTATCTTTACAACCTGCTGCTGTTTCTACTGCATGTGTCAAAGTATAATTCCCATTTTTTGTATAATAATGAAAAGGATTTCCGAGGTAACTGTCGGTGGTATTATCACCAAATTTATAGTAATAACTTATTATTGAATCATCTTCATTGGGAATATCAAAATACGAAGAATCAAAAAATTGGATTATTTGGTCGCACAAAAACTCGCGATCTTGGTCTGCAATACTTGCGTTTACTCCAATTACATGTACAACGTGCGTTACTGTATCTGTACATCCATTTTTATCTACTGAAGCTAGCTGAATATTGTAATCACCTTTGGTTGGATAAGATATCTGAGGTTTGTTTTGTTTACTATT
>JBEAPG010000051.1:0-8500 GCA_041164545.1 Bacteroidota bacterium | reverse complement strand
TGAGGTTTGGGCTAAAGCGCCGATTGCGACCCATAATGCCAGGTTTATTAGTATTATTTTTTTCATATTTTTAATTTTTGTTTTCTACATAGTCCATGCCGCACACAGGGCATAAGCCTGCGGAATCACTACCGCTGCCTTCGCAGTGCATTGGGCATATATAATCTGAGGTATATTCAATAGAATTTTTGTCTGCTTTGTTGGTTTCTGAAGTGGTATTGCAAGCCAATAGTACAACAGAGAGAAGTATAAATAGTGTTATTTTTAACTGTTTAATATTCATAATTTTAATTTTAAAAAATAAGTAAAAAGGGAAATGCGTCTAGCAACCCAATGGTAAAAGACAAAGGCAATTGTGTAAAATAATCCTAAATAAGGAATTGGTAGTGAAGAATAACGAGTGATCTGCGAGATTCAAGCGGAGGCGGGTCCGTATAGCAGATTTCTATATCATGAGACGAACTTAGGACAAGTTCGTTGGTTTCAAGAATAGATGAATTTACATCATAAAGGGATAATTCAGTTACGCTTGCGTTCTGATTAGATTCAAAACTAGCTTTAGAGAAAACGTGTTCGTTTGTACAGCATTTTTTCTTTTCGATACTCTCTTTTTCTTGTGCGTCAGTACTTCGAATATCGCATATACTCAATTCTTCAAGTGCGGAACATTTTTCTGCATCATCCCAAAAACTGAATGTCTTTATAGTGCCTTGACAAATGTGTAAATCTACGTTAACGCCCAAACTACCAATAAGGGTAATGGCCATTAAACTAAGGGCAATCCATCGTTTTACTATATTTTGTGACCGAAACAAGAACTACGAAAATAAAAAAAAGTCTAGGCAATTGCTTAGACTTTTAAAAATATGTTGTTTAGCTGATATTAGAATTTGTACGAAAATCCTACTCCTAAAAGACGTTTGAATTGAGTTCTTGGTCCTGAATCTGGGCTTCCAGCTGCGTTTAAAATTGGATTGTCATTTGAGTCGTACAACGGAACTTGTATGTCATTATCGTAAATTACATGGGTAAACAATGAAGCACCAATGTATTCAGTTAATTTCATGTTAAACATTGTCTGCCAGTCAACGTCGATATTTTTTCTGTTGTCTGCGTTTTTGTCAGTAAAGTTATTGAAGAGGTTTATTGTAGATCTTAAATTTGATTTTTTACCTAAATCTCTGGTGTAGACTGCGTTTACCAATGCTCCAAACTCCGCACGGAAGTTATTATTGTAATATTGAATGCCTTGAGCATCTTCAGTTGCTGGTATGTAAATGTTAGCTGCTGCAATGCTATCATCTCCTACAATGGTAAATTTACCTGTCGCTGGAGACGCATATACAGACAGGTGGTCAGAAACTTTGTAGTCCATACCTATCGAAGTAAGTACAAATGCAGGCGCAAGAAATCTTGAAATTACTGGTCTATTTGCATCTGGATTAGAGAAATCGAAACCTGGAGCAAATTGTGACTTGAAATTGCCTAAAGCTGTTTAGTTTAACTTTTTAGTTGCTTTTCTTCCGTACTTGGTTAAAAAGTCGATTTTATCTTCGTTTTTTCTGAATGTCTCACCTCTGTTTTGAATTAAACCATAAGCTAAATCTAAGTTGTTAACCCATTCTATATTACCTTTTTTGTAATTTGCAAAAAGGTTTCCCATAGCAGTAACACTGTTAGAAGAAACACCACCCGCTGCCCAATTGGTTAAGCCCAGTGTGTTGAAATTTAAAGCAGAAAATCCGCCTTTTTTCCAATACACAGGAGGAGTGAGTGCTATAATATCTGCTTTAATGCTATCTACTTTTGCTTTTGCTGCAGCTAATTGAGCTTCTGCAGTAGCTAGTTCTTTTTTCTTTGAATCTAAGTCAGCATTCTGTGCAAATACAGTTATAGTGAAAATGCTTAGGATGTATAAACTGAATAATTTTTTCATATAAATTAAGTTAGGTTAAAATGTTAATGAGTTGGACGTCAATTAGAAATAACGTCACAAACAAAATTATTGAAAAGAGATGAGAAGTTGGTTTTTATCCACCTTATCATTTTTCTGTATAGCTACGTTATCTATCACCCCATCTTGAGGCGATTTTATAGCATTTTCCATTTTCATCGCTTCCAGCACAAGCAGTTCTTGCCCTTCAGATACCTCTTGCCCTGAAGTTACTTTTACGTCTAAAACTAATCCTGGCATGGGTGCTTTAAGCTCTTTAAGTTTTTTCTTGCCGCTCTCCATTCCCATGCTTTTTAATAATTTGGCAAGCTTATTTTCAAGGGTTGTTTCTACTTTTCTGCCATTTATTTTAAGCGTTAACTTTCCGCTGGATGTATCCTTATCCAGCACTTCTATTGTGTAGGATTGATTATCCAATACCAAGTGATATAAACCATTTGGCAACGCTATTAAATCATATTCAGTGGTTTTATTGTCAAGAAGTATAGCATTCTCATTTTTGGTTACCGAAAACCAATTGTTGTTAATCGCAATTTTTGCCATAGGTTGGTAAAGAAATAAACCGTGCAATGTTAGTAATATTTAACCAAAACCTCCGAAATTGACTTTCGTTTAATATTTGGTACTGTAGCTCCTTCGGCGGCATAACCAACGGGTATTAGCAAAAAAGCCTTTTCGTTTTTTGGTCGTTCTAATAATTCTGCCAAAAAATTCATGGGACTGGGCGTGTGGGTGAGACTCACTAAACCTGCCTGGTGGATGGCTTGCAATAGAAAGCCACAAGCTATGCCAACACTTTCGTTTACATAATAGTTTTTTGCAGTAGTGCCATCTTCTAAAATATCATATGATTTTTTAAATACAACAATAAGATATGGTGCTTTGGTAATGAATTCCTTATGCCAATCGGTTCCAAATACTTCTAAATCTTTGAGCCATTCATCTGTCATTCGACCGTGGTAGTTTTCATACTCCTCTTTTTCCGCTGCTTCGCGTATTTTTTGCTTTAGTTCTGGATTATGCACAACGCAAAATGTCCAAGGTTGTTTATGCGCTCCACTAGGTGCGGTAGATGCAGTGCGAACTATATTTTCTATTACTTCATAAGGAATGGCTTTGTCGGAAATGTCACGAATCGAGCGCCGTGTATCCATCATTTCAAAATGTTCTGAGCTGTGCTGTATTAGATCGTTGTCTGATTGTGGTAAGTTTTGTTGATGAAAATCAATATGGTCCGGATGCATATGGCAAATGTAGGAGGGATGTGTGAAAAGTTAAACCCGATCTATTTCCTCTATTTGATCTCTTAACTCATATAACTTTTCATAGTTCAATTCTTTGGCAGCGAAAAAGCTCACTCCAATAAATACAGCCAGGCTAAATAACCACGCCATAAATACGGCTTTAAAATTGATAGGATTAGCTAAGTTAAAAATAAACTGCACAATAGCATAGCACATAGCTCCAATCGGAATTAATACATTACTTAGAAGTGATATACTGAATAACCAATTGAGCGAAGACGAATCAAACAACTGGGGAGCCGAAAAATGACTCCCATTTATGTTTGCTTGTAAGTTTCCGGTTGCATTGGCTATCAATACTGTTCCTAGTAATACTCCGGCTACTACCAAAATAGTGAGCATTCCTGCGCCAAATAGTTTTGAAAACCACTTTACAATTCTGTTTATTATTTCCCCAATAGTGTTTACTGCCGAGTTTACATCAGGGTTTTTTTTTAAGTTGTTTGCCACCTGGTTTGCTTCGTTGCGTATGTTAGAGGCAATATCATTGATATTCGGAGTTTCGCCGTGCATTCTAAATCGGTCTTGTGCTGTTTTGGCTTCAGGCAAAACAGCCCATAAAATAAAATAAGGTACGACGCTTAGACCACCAAAGAATACCAATAAAATGGTTATAATTCGGATGACAGATACATCGACATTTAGGTATGCTCCAAGCCCAGAACAAACACCTCCTAGTACTTTGTCTTCTCCATCTCTAAAAAATTTTTTCCCTAATTTTTCGTATGATGCATTCGAGCTTTTTTCACTTTCTTCTTCATCTATTCCCATATCTGCAGGTGTACCCATTAGCTTTATGGCTTCATCTACATCTTTTTGAGTGATAAACGCATTGCTTGCCTTGGTTTTGCCCATAAATAGATCGGCTAGGCGGGTCTCAATGTCTTCTAAAATTTCAGACCCACTGGATGTGTTTCGGAAGTGATTTTCGAGTGATTGGAGATAATTGCGTAAGGTGTCATATGCCTGTTCATCTATTGATATGGCTTGACCAGCAAAGTTCATTTGAATTATTTTGTTCATTTGGTTTGGGTTATATTGGTTACAGATTCAGTTAATTCTTGCCAGGTAGTTTGCAGTTGCTCTTTAAAAATGGTGCCTGTTTCGGTAAGAGAATAATACTTGCGTGGCGGACCTTGATCACTTTCTTTCCATTCGTAGTTTAATAGTCCTGCATTCTTTAATCGGGTGAGCAGAGGATATAATGTGCCCTCTACCACTATCAGTTTTGCTTCTTTCAAATTGGAAATAATATCGGAAGAATAGACTTCACCTTTTCCAATAAGAGCGAGAATGCAATACTCCAATATGCCTTTGCGCATTTGTGATTGTGTGTTTTCTACATTCATAGTGCTAAATTGTTATGCAAATATATATATATACATAAAAAGGTACTATGCAAAACAAAGTACTATATACTTCGACAAATCTTGTTTTTTTGCTGATGAATGACAGAATTGGCAGTGGGTATCACCATTTCCAATAAAATCAATGAAGTTTAGCACAAAGTAGAACGCTATCTTTTACTAAAAATCCTACATTTGCCCACCGAAAAATTCGGATATATAATCATTATCTAAACAATACGACAACAAAAAGAAAATGGCAGTTTTAGTAAACAAAGACTCTAAAATAATAGTACAAGGTTTTACGGGTAGCGAGGGTACTTTTCACGCTGGTCAAATGTTAGAATACGGCACGCAAGTAGTAGGCGGAGTTACTCCAGGAAAAGGGGGACAAATGCACCTTGACAAACCTGTATTTAATACGGTGGCTGATGCTGTAAAAACGACAGGAGCTGATGTAAGCATCATATTTGTACCACCTCCATTTGCTGCAGACGCTATTATGGAAGCAGCCGAAGCAGGTATTAAAGTAATTGTTTGTATTACCGAAGGTATTCCTGTAGCGGATATGGTGAAGGTAAAATCATACTTAGCAGATAGAGATTGCAGATTAGTGGGGCCAAATTGCCCAGGAGTTATTACAGCTGGGGAAGCTAAGGTGGGCATTATGCCAGGATTTATTTTTACTCCAGGTAAAATTGGTATTGTAAGCAAGTCTGGAACTTTGACTTATGAAGCGGTAGATCAAATAACCAAAGCAGGATTAGGTCAAACTACAGCAATCGGTATTGGGGGAGACCCTATTATTGGAACTTCTATGAAAGATGCGGTTCAATTGCTTATGGCTGACGATGCAACGGAAGGTATAATTATGATTGGTGAAATAGGCGGAAGTATGGAAGCGGAAGCTGCCCGATGGATAAAAGAAAATGGTACTAAGCCAGTAGTTGGTTTTATAGCAGGTGAAACTGCACCAGCAGGTAGAACTATGGGTCACGCAGGAGCGATTGTAGGTGGAGCTGAGGATACAGCTAGCGCTAAAAAAGCAATTATGCGTGAGTGTGGCATTCACGTAGTAGATTCTCCAGCGGAACTGGGTAAAAGAATGCTAGAAGTACTATAATACGTACTTCATTTGAATATACAAAAAAGCCTCTTCATTTTTTGAAGAGGCTTTTTTCGTATCTTACTTTGGAAGTCTTATTTACATTCACCGCTAGGCAAACAAACTCCTTCTTTTGTGCTTGCTTCAGAAGGTTTTAAATTTTTCAAAGCCGCAGCTAAGGCATTTTCAAAAACAGCGTCGCTTTGTGCACCATAAATGGGTTGAGACCCATTGATTATAAAGTAAGGAACACCATTTATACCTAGACTTTTAACTTGATCAATATCGGATACAACCTCCGCAAAAAAATCGTTTCCATTTAGCATTTCTTGTGCTGCCTTTGCATCTAATCCTATCTTTTTTACTACTGTCAATAGATTTTCTTGTTGTGATAAATCTACACCTTCAGAGAAATAAGCAAACATAAGTGCTTCTTTGAGTTCGCTTGCTTTGTCCATTTGTTTTGCCCATTGAATCAAGCGGTGTGCATTTAGGGTGTTAAACGTAAGCGCACTATCAAAGTTAAACTGAATACCATACGCTTTGCCTTGTGCGGTTAATTGACCACACATTCCCATGACTTGGTCTATCGGATATCCTTTTCGTTCTGAAAGATAACTTATCGAAGGTATAGCTTTATCTTCAGAAAAATCAGGATCAAGCTGAAAGCTATGCCAGATGATTTCTACCTTATCTTCAGCTCCCAACTTGGTTATAGTCTGTTCAATTTTCTTTTTACCAATGTAGCAAAAGGGACAAACTATGTCGCTCCATATATCGATTGTAATTTTATCTGTATTCATTTTTTGTTTCTTAGTTGAGTGAGACTGAAGACCAAGACTGGCTAAAATCAACAGACTAAAAACAACGTTTTTCATTTGTTATAAACAACAATCAAGCGGTAATGTTTAGGGCGTGCCAATATCTGAAGAAAGATAAGTCTAGGCTAAGTTAGCGTCGCTCTGTTTTGCTATTAAGTGATTATTTCTTGCTATTATTCGAGGTAAAAGAGCAATCGCATAAGCTATGCTTGGTGTTAAAGAATCCTTGTCGAATGCTTATGGTAGAAAAGACTATATCTGTTAGTTAAAATAGAATCTGTATGACAAACTCCCTAAAACACATAATTACAGCACTGGTTTTAGTCCATCGGAATTAAACCAAAAAGTAGAAAATATTAAAAATGATGCATTAGCAACGTGGACAGATTCATATAACGAAGGGCAAGTAATGAATAGACTCATTCAAACCGCAAGAATTGCCGATGAAATGGGAAACATAGAAGCGCGAGATAAAATGATATCGACTATTAAAGAGCGCTTGGAAGATTGGCTAACGGTTAATGCCAATGAAGTGGCTTTTCTATTTTATTACAATGAAACCTGGTCTGCATTACTGGGTTATCCGGCAGGGCACGGACAAGATATCGATATAAATGATCATTATTTTCATTGGGGGTACTTCATACATGCTGCCTCTTTTCTAGAGCAATACGAGTCTGGATGGGCCGATGATTGGGGAGATATGATAAATCTATTAGTAAGAGATACTGCAAGTACCAATCGTAATGATACAATGTTTCCATTCTTGCGTAATTTCAGTCCGTATGCTGGGCATTGCTGGGCCAATGGTTTTGCTTCGTTTCCCCAAGGAAATGATCAGGAATCAACATCTGAAAGTATGCAGTTTAATACTTCGCTCATACATTGGGGTGAGATTACCGGCAATAAGGCTATTCGAGATTTAGGTATTTATCTGTATACCACAGAGCAAACTGCGATAGAAGAATATTGGCTGGATATGAGTGAACGAAATTTTAAACCTACCCAAACATACAGCCTTGTATCTAGAGTATGGGGAAATAGCTATGACAATGGAACGTTTTGGACTAGCGATATTGCTGCTTCATATGGTATAGAAATGTACTCTATACACGGTGGGTCTTTTTATCTTGGTCACGATACCAATTATGTTAAAAAGCTTTGGAATGAAATAGAAAGTAATACAGGAATATTAAGCAATGAGGCCAATGTCAATCTTTGGCACGATGTATACTGGTGCTACCTTGCTCTTATCAATCCCGAGAAAGCACTAGACTTATATGATTCTTATCCTGACCGATCTCTTAAATTTGGTATATCGGATGCACAAACGTATCACTGGCTGCACGCCCTAAGTGTGCTAGGTAAAGTTGATGTTTCTAAAACAGCTAATCATCCGCTGGCAATGGCATTTACACAGAATGGAAAAACAATTTATGTAGCACAGAATTATGCGCAAGATTCAATTCACGTTTCATTTTCTGATGGGTATGTTTTGAGCGTTGGTCCAAATGAGTTAAGAACCAGTATTGATGTAGCGGTAAAAGGTGAGTTGACAACTAGTTTTAGCGAAGCCTATGCCAATGGAAGTGTTGATTTAACGCTAAGTACGAGCGGTGAAACGCCTACTAAAATTGCTTTTTACGATAATGGAACTTGGATTGGAGACGATACAATAGCACCCTTTGTTTGGACAGCAGATAGTTTGGCTGTTGGTAAGCATATATTCAATGCAAGAATATACAAAGACAAGTATTTTAACGTATCCAATTTGAAGCTGGTAGTAGTCGGGGAACAATTACCCTACTTGGGCTATCCAACCGCAATTCCTGGAGAATTAGATCCTGCCTACTACGATATTTTTGAAGATGGCAGCGCGCGTGGTATTTCCTATGATGATGACAACGAAAAGCAAGGGGGTTTTAGAAATGACGAAACAGCCGATGCCTCTAATAGTTCGAAGCAGGGAC
>JBEAPG010000050.1:0-8591 GCA_041164545.1 Bacteroidota bacterium | reverse complement strand
TATCTGCTTTAAATTGGCGTATGCGTTGCATTACTTCTTGCTCAAAATCAGCTGAGTAGGCATAATGCGATGTGCGTAGTTGTTCTTCTAATTTATTCATAGTGTTTATAGTTAAATTCAGTTTCTAATATAATTTTTAGTTTCTCCATCCCACGCTTTAAGCGAGATAAAACCGTTCCTTTAGGTAGGTTAAGAATAGAAGCAGTTTCCAGTGTATCAAATCCTTGCACCATACGCAGCACTATTATGCTTCTATGTTTTTCATCTAACTTTTGCAGCGCTTTGGTAATAAGTTCCTTACTTTCAAAATCAGCTTGGTTTTCGGAAGAACGAATTTTGTTTGCTTGGTTCAATTCCAATGACCTAGAACTAAAGTTTTGCCTTCTTTTTAGATGATTTAGACAAAGATTTATAGTAATTCGAGTAATATAAGTACTCAAATTTGCTTCTTTTCTAAACTTTTTCAGAGAACGATAAAGCTGAATAAACACTTGTTGTCCAATTTCATTGGCTTCTTCTGGGTCAGCAAGCATATTCATTGCCGTGGTAGCAACTCTATTCTTATGATTTTTGACAAGAAGTTCAAATGCTTTTTCATCGCCGCGTAACGCAAGATCCACTAGCTCAAAGTCGGTATGATTGGTTACAACGTGCAATTGCTTTTACTAATTGGACAGTAAAAGTAGAGTAACGATTCCATTCGTAGAAAAGAAAAACAGAATTGAAAAAAAGTAGTAAAGAGTTATCCTTTTTACATCCAGCCCATCTCAACACGCGTTTTGTTGCGCGTATTGCATTTCTTTTGGCCGGAACATGCGCTTAGCACTATGCTAACTGTAAATAGAAACAGCACAAGGGTTATTATTCTTTTTGTTCGCATATTGATAGTTAAAACGGTTTACAAATTATTTTTAGTACGCACTTAATGCAATTTGTGCAGTGCATTTAAGTATCTATCTGGAATATCTCCCGCCGCTGCCGTTTGGTAATCGGCATATGAGCACGGAATTACAACATTCATCTCAGGATTATGCAAGCTTCGTGGATGTGGAATTTCCATCCACCATCTGTTGGTTCTTTTACTCTTATGAAACAATAAATCGGGTTGCTTATTGTCTAAATTGCACCTATAACGAATAAATTCATCGTGTAGTGAAGGATGATCGTGCTTTCTATTGCAAAAACCATCCATAAAGTACCATATAATTTGTGATGCCAACATTACGGTTTGCTCCCGATTATCTAAATCTGGATTTACATTAAAAAGTCCAAAACTTTTTGATGTATCACTTACTCCAGCGTACCAAGAAAGTTGACAAGCTAAATCGCCATCTATTCCTATGGGATTGCTGTTGGCATTTCCGGGAGCATCAGCATGTTTTACGGCGTCTATATCAAATAATACCAAATTGGTATTTCGGAGCAGCAGTTCAGCATCTTCCACATTTTTTTTCAACGAACCAAGTCGAGCATGGCCAAAATTCATGTTTTGCAAAATATCCAGTGCCTTGGCAGGCAAGAAATGCCCTTGAAAAGCAATGGCATTTAGATTTAGTAAGAAATTTGGTTGATGCGAAATGATTGTATCTAGCAGCTCGCCCTGTAAAATAGGTAGTTGAGCAGATATATACGATAGGTCTACATTTTTTGCAATGTTCTGAAAACTGGTATAAATAGCCTGTCCGAGAGCGACATCACCACCTAGAACGATGGTTAAAATTTTTCGCTTGTGCAAAATGCTTAAGACGTCTTGAAGCGCTATGAGCGTATCTTCAAATGTTTCGCCAATAATTAGATTACCTAAATCAACCAATTGTTGCTCCAAAACGGGGTTTGAAGTAAGGGTATATAGTTGTTCTCTTATGGCATCAGGAGCCAACGAAGAATCTTTATTTATTTCGTTGTTTCTACTTTCGGGAACGCCAATGATGGCTATTTTTTTGTGGTCTAATGATGGAAAAACGCTTTCATATTTAGTGATACAAGCACCTATTTGATAGGGTTTATATGTAGCTTCTGTGGATATACCAGTTAAGTATTCTTCAAACATTAGATATATTCGTAACGTTGCAAAGATAAACAACCCAAGACGTGACTTTTGCCGTAACAGGAGCTAATGGATTTTTAGGTGTACACATTATACATCACTTATTACAATTAAATCATAAGGTTGTTGCTATTTGCCGACCCAATGCATCTTTATCTGAGTTTGAATTAATAAAAAAAGCATACTCCTATAAAAACATAGATTACTCCTTACTCCAATGGAATGAATGTGAGTTGTATGACACAGATGGTTTAATGGAAGTATTCTGTAACGTAGATTTTGTGATGCACGTAGCAGGGACTATTTCATACCACAAAAGGGATTTTGAAAAGCTAGTTAGGGTAAACAAAGATTACACAGCCAATGTAGTAAATGTGGCCTTGCACTGCAAAGTAAAGAAGCTATTATATTGCAGTAGCATTGCGGCTATTTCTAAGACTTCGGATAGTTCTTTGATAACAGAAGATAAGGAGTGGGATGATAAAATACCGCATAGTAACTATGGTTTGAGCAAATATTTAGGCGAGTGCGAAGTATGGAGAGGAGCGGAAGAAGGCTTGCCGGTAGTAGTTATAAATCCAGGTATTATTTTGGGTTATGGCGATTTTAGTAAAGGGAGTAATAAACTATTTAGCAATGCGCAATCTAGCTTTCGCTTTTATAGCCAAGGCATTACGGGCTGGGTAGGGGTAAACGACGTAGCAGACATAGCCATAAAACTGTGTTTGTCTGATGTTGTAAAAGAACGCTTTATTCTTACAAGCGAAAACGTAAGTTATCGGCAAGTAGCAAATATGATGTGTGCCGCGTTTGGAAGTAGAAGGCCAACTATAGAGGTGAATGGGCTATTATATCAATTTGTATATAGACTAATGGCGCTAAAAGAAGGCTTGGGTATAGGCGGTATGTTGAGCAAAGAGACTGTGCAAGCTAGTATAGCTCAAAATTATTTTGATAATTCTAAAATCAAAAAGGCCTTGAATGTGGAGTTTGAGAGCATAGAGAATGTGGTGAAGCAGGCAATAAAAAAAGCCCAAGCAAGTTCTTGAGCTCTTTTATTGCTAAATAAGAAGAAATTATTCTTCTCCTCCTTCAGCCGTTTCTTCAGACTCCTCGTCCTCGTCAACACTTGCAGCGCCAGCACTTTTGGCAGCTCTAGTTACTACACAAGAAACTATTGAGTTGTTTTCTGAGTCTAATAATGTTAATCCTGCTAATGAAATATCTTTTACCTTAATGCTTTTTCCAATAAGTAGTTTGTCGATATTTACTTCTATAGATTCTGGAATGTCTGTAATAAGACCAAGTACATTCAATTTTTTGATTTTAACTTGAAGTTTACCCCCTGCTCTTACACCTGGAGAGTTTCCAACTACAGATACAGGTACTGGAATGCTTACTGGTTTTGCAGGATCTACTTCATAAAAATCCGCGTGCAAAATGTCATCATTCACTGGGTGAAACTGCAATTCTTGAACCTTTGCTAATTTCGTTTCGTTTCCTATATCCAACTTTACCAAATAAGTATTTGGAGTATAAACTAAGTGTCTAAAATCTGCTTGATAAACGCTAAAATTTTTGTTTTCACCATTACCATATACTACACATGGTACTTTACCTTCTTTTCTGATTTGTTTGGTGACAGCTTTTCCCAAACCCTCACGCACATCACCTTTTAATGCAATTACTTTCATTTGTTTATTATAAAATTCTTTGTTAAATTAATTCTTGTTGAAATGCATCTGACACATTGAACAACGAACTGATAGATCCAAATTCGCTTACATTTCTAATGGCATTTGCAAATAAGCGGTCAACGCTTAATACTTTTATTTTTTTGTATTCTCCTGGTTTGATAGAAATAGTATCACAAAGCGCAATTTCCTCCAAAACTGAGTTTTCTAGATTCTCGTATGCTTTTCCGCTAAGCACAGGATGCGTACAAACGGCCCTTACTGAATTAGCTCCTTTTTCTTTAATAAGCGCAGCAGCCTTGCACAATGTATTTGCCGTATCGCAAATATCGTCAATAAGTACTACGTCTTTACCTTCCACATCACCAATCACTGTCATAGAAGCAATTTCGTTTGCACGTTTTCTTGCCTTATCGCAGATTACCATTTCCACACCTAAAAACTTGGCAAACTCACGAACACGTTTAGAAGCTCCAATATCTGGCGCTGCTAAAAGTAAGTTATCCAATCGCAAACTTTTAATATATGGAATAAAAATTACGGTAGAGTCAAGATGATCCACAGGAATATCAAAAAAACCTTGAATTTGAGGAGCGTGCAAGTCCATTGTCATCACTCTATCGGCTCCGGCTGCAGTTAAAATATTAGCCACCATTTTGGAGCTAATAGGTACACGAGGTTTATCTTTTCTATCTTGACGTGCTAAGCCAAAGTAGGGCATAACGGCTACTACTTTATGCGCAGATGCTCGTTTTGCAGCGTCTATAAGCATAAGCAGTTCCATAAGGTTATCTGCTGGAGGAGTAGTACTTTGTATTATAAAAACATCGCACCCCCTAACAGACTCATCCAAAGATGGCTGAAACTCGCCATCGCTAAACTTGCTAAGTGTTGTAGTTCCTAAACTTTGTCCGTAGCTTTTTGCTATACGGTCGGCAAGGTAGATAGAACCTGACCCTGAAAAGATTTTTACTTTATTTATAAATGATGGCATTGGTCTGTTTTACTTTCGTTTCCTTCATTGGGAACTATCATAAACTAATGAGTTTGATTCTTGTAATTTGGTGTAAATAATTACTCAAAACTAACTCTTATTTCTAAAGTGGTTGACCGACCAGGGCTCGAACCTGGACTCTTCTGGACCAAAACCAGACGTGTTGCCAGTTACACCATCGGTCAATTTTGGCGTGCAAAAGTAATATTCTATTTTTAATTTGCAACATCACTCATAAATTGTATTTGAAAAACTTTCATCTCTTCGTGAGTGAACTCTCCTCCAAACTCATTTACAGCGGCATCTATATCGTTTTCTGTGGTAGATTTAAAGTAATCATAAATATCATCTCTACCTTCGTCATCTATTATTTCATCAATGTAATAAAGCAAATCAACCTGTGTTCCAGAGAAAACTATCGCTTCTAATTCGTCCAACAACTCATCATATTCCATACCCTGTCCTCTAGCTATATCCTCTAGAGGTACTTTTTTATCTATGTTTTGAATAATGTGAATTTTTCTCGCGCTTTTGTTTACTACAGATTTTAGAACTAAATCATCGGGCCGTTCGATATTGTTTTCTTCTACATAAGTAGAAATCAAATTCAAGAAGGGTTTACCAAATTTCTTTGCTTTATTTTTTCCTACACCCGAAATGTTTTCCATCTCGTCCATTGTCATAGGATATTTGAAAGCCATATCCTCCAAACTAGGCTCCTGAAATATAACATAAGGGGGCAGTCCCATCTCTTTGGCTACTTGCTTTTGCAGTGCTTTGAGTTGGTCAAATAATTCCTTATCATAAACAGCTTCTAATTGAATTTTTTCAAATTCATCATCACTTATCGCATCAAACTCCTTGTCTTGTGCAATAGCAACTTTATTTGGTTTTTCAATAAACGCTAGTCCTTCTTCGCTGATGGAAAGCAAGCCATATAGCTCAATATTTTTAATCACAAAGTTGTTGATTTGACCGTATCTGATTAAAGTTTTCCAAAAGTTCGCACCTTTATCTTTTCCTTTTCCAAACAGCTCAAATGTATTATGCTTATAGGCTTTTACTTCTTGAGAAGCTTTTCCTATTAGTATGTTAACAATGTGTTTCAAGTCTACTTTTCCATCGCAAAAAGCTATGGTTTTAAGTGCCATTACTAACTCATTGGTAACGTCGTGTGTTTCACGCGGATTGCGGCAGTTGTCACACATTTTGTTACATCTGTCAGCATCAAAATTTTCGCCAAAGTAGTGCAAAAGTGATTTTCTACGGCATTGACTTGACTCAGCAAAATATGCCATTTCAGAGATTAATTGCGTTCCTATTTCGCGCTCTGCTACGGGTTTGTCTTTCAAGAATTTTTCAAGTTTTTCCGTGTCTTTTGGATTGAAAAAGAGTATGCAATCGCCATCCAAACCATCTCTACCCGCTCTACCGGTTTCTTGGTAATATCCTTCAAGAGATTTTGGCACATCATAGTGAATAATAAAACGTACATCTGGCTTGTCTATTCCCATACCAAAAGCAATCGTTGCACAAATTACATCTGCTTCTTCCATCAAAAATTTATCTTGATTTCCAGCACGAGTTTTTGCGTCTAATCCAGCGTGGTAGGGTAGAGCATTTATTCCATTTGCAATTAAAATTTCTGATATTTCTTCTGTTTTCTTTCTGCTTAAGCAATAGACAATCCCACTTTTTCCTTTTCGCTTATTAATGAAAGAAATAATATCCTTCATCGTTTGCGCTTTGCTTCCTTTTGGACTTACTTCATAGTATAAATTATCTCTATTAAAAGAAGACTTAAATACCTTTGCATCTACCATATTCAAGCTTTTCTGAATATCTATTTGCACTTTAGGTGTTGCCGTTGCTGTTAGTGCAACCATTGGCACGTCGTCTATTTCTTTTACTATCTGCTTTATTCGTCTGTATTCTGGCCTAAAATCATGCCCCCATTCGGAGATACAATGTGCTTCATCCACTGCCACAAAACTTACTTGAACCGACCTTAAAAAATCAATAGTCTCATCTTTTTTAAGTGTTTCGGGAGCTACATATAGCATCTTGGTTTTACCTGAAGATACATCCGCCTTTACCTTATCGGTTTGCGTTTTTGTAAGTGACGAATTCAAAAAATGTGCTATGGAATCACTATCGCCAAAACCTCGTATTGCATCTACTTGGTTTTTCATTAGTGCTATCAAGGGTGAAATTATAATTGCCGTTCCTTCGCTTATCAATGCAGGTAGTTGGTAACATAATGACTTACCAGCACCCGTTGGCATAATGACAAAACAATCATTCCCCTCCATAATGGTAGATATCACTTCTTCCTGCATACCCTTAAAGGAATCGAAGCCAAAAAACTCCTTTAAACTTGCTCTTAAATCAACTGCTTTCGTTGCCATTTCTCTATCTCCTCGTGTATAAAAATTAAAATGCGTGTCTAATATAGTACTTCTTTCTATATATGCTAAAATAAATTTTTAATTTGCAGCATAAAATCTTGCTAACCGACAATCAAATACTCCAGACAGCAAAAGATACGATTCTACTAGAAAGCAGTAGTTTATTAGACCTTAGCGCAAAATTAACCAAGAGTTTCGTAGATGCTACAAAAGAAATTTTAAACTCACAAGGTAGAGTGGTAGTGACGGGTATAGGCAAAAGTGCTATTATCGGTCAAAAAATAGTTGCTACTTTAAATAGTACAGGCACTCCTGCTTTATTTATGCATGCAGCCGATGCTATTCACGGTGATTTAGGAATGATACAACTAGAGGATGTTGTAATTTGCATTTCAAAAAGCGGTACTAGTCCAGAAATAAAAATACTGGTTCCTTTACTAAAAAACGGAGGAAATACACTAATAGGAATGGTGGGAGATTTGGGCTCGTTTTTAAGTACACAAAGCGATATTGTTTTAGATACAACAGTAAGTAAAGAAGCGTGCCCAAACAACTTAGCTCCAACAACCAGCACTACTGCGCAGCTTGCTATGGGAGATGCCTTGGCAGTTGCCTTATTAAGTTGTAAAAATTTCAAAAGCGAAGATTTTGCAAAATATCACCCCGGTGGTGCATTGGGAAAACGCTTGCACCTAAGATTAGCTGACATTGCCGCCAATAATTCTATACCAACTGTGCAACCCAGTGCTACACTGCCAGAAACCATTTTGGCAATAACCGAAGGAAGAATGGGTGCAGTAATAGTGGTTGAGGAGAAAGGTGTAAAAGGTATTGTAACCGATGGGGATTTGCGTAGAATGCTTTCTCAGCAAATAGATTTAGCAAATACATTTGCCAAAGACATAATGACCCACAACCCGAAAACGATGGACGACGATGCAATGGCAATTGAAGGCGTAGATTTTATTAAAAAACACAGCATAAATCATATTATTTTAACTCATCAAGGAGAAATAAGTGGAGTAGTGCACATTCAAGATTTAATAAAAGAAGGACTAATATGAAGAAGTTAGAAAACACGTATGTGTTAATATTGGCAGGCGGGATAGGAAGTAGGTTCTGGCCAACGAGCAGAGAAAGCCGCCCTAAGCAATTTATCGATATTTTAGGAACTGGTAAAACCTTGCTACAAGATGCTTATGCAAGAAACTTAGCCTTTACAGAAGAGGAAAATATTTTTATTATAACAAACGCAGACTATGCACCATTAATAAAGGAACAAATCCCCACGATTTCCAATAACCAAATAATGGGGGAGCCGTATGGTAAAAACACAGCAGCTTGCATAGCTTATGCGGCATACAAAATTGCTGAACAAGATCCAGATGGCATTATTATAGTTGCCCCAAGTGATCAATTAATATTGGATAGAGAACAATTAAATACTC